>SWDL01000450.1 GCA_005116795.1 Nitrospira sp.
TCCGGCGGCGTGCTCACCCCGGGCACCTCGCCCGATCTCGCCCAGTTGACCGTGGACGAACTCACGGCGGGCATGCGGGAAGCCCACAAGGCCGGGCGGACGATCGCCGCCCACGCCCATGCGGCCGCCGGGATGAAGAATGCGGTCCAGGCCGGCGCCCAGTCCATTGAGCACGGCACGCTGATGGACGATGAGGCGGCGGCGATGATGCGGGAAGGGGGCGTCTTCATGGTGCCCACCCTCTCGGCTCTCGCCACGACCGCGGCAGCCGGCACGACCTGCGGCATCCCGCTCTCCGCCGTCGAGAAGGCCAAGGCCATGCGGGCGCGCCATCAGGCCGGCTTCAAGAAGGCCATGGCCATCGGCGTCCCCATCGCCATGGGCACGGATGCCGGCACGCCCTTCAATCATCATGGGGAGAATGCGCAGGAACTCGAGCGGATGGTGGCCCTGCGCATGACACCCATGGCCGCCATCGTCGCCACCACGTCGGCGGCCGCCCGCTTGCTGGGGATGGCTCAGGAGATCGGGACGATCGAGCAGGGCAAGATCGCCGACCTGGTCCTCGTGAACGGCAATCCCCTCACGAAGATCGGATTGCTGCGGGATCGGGATCGCCTCATGGGCGTGATGCAGAACGGACAGTTCGTGGCAGGCCCGTTACGACAGGGGTGAGGCGTCGAAGCCACCTCGCTTGACAGGTTCCGGAATGCGCCCTAGAGTAGCCGCCGCATGACGTCCCGACCCGATCCCACTAAGATCACCCCCTATCAGTGGCTCGTCCTCTTCGTTGCCTGGCTCGGTTGGGTCTTCGATTCCATGGACGCGACGATCTACGCGATCGTCCTCCATCCCGCCCTGCATGATCTGCTCCACGCCGGCCCCGGGGGCGCGCCGGTCAGCGACGCCGACATCGGCTGGTACGGCGGCATCATCTTCTCGATCTTCCTGATCGGCTGGGCGATCGGCGGCGTGTTGTTCGGCGTGGTCGCCGATTATTTCGGTCGGACCAAGACGCTCATCGTCACGATCCTCATCTACGCCGTGTTCACCGGCCTGGCGGCGCTCTCCGAGACCTGGTGGCACCTGGCGATTTATCGGTTCCTCACGGCGCTGGGGGTCGGCGGGGAGTGGGCGGCGGGCGCGGCCATTGTGGCGGAAGTCTGGCCTGAAGAGAAGCGCGCCAAAGCGGCCGGAATCCTTCAATCGGCCTGGGCGGTCGGCTTCTTCCTCGCCGCCGCAGGTAATCTGCTCCTTCGCGGATACGGCTGGCGCGTCCTTTTCCTCGTCGGGGTGTTGCCGGCGCTGGTGGCCCTGCTGGTCCGGCTGTGGGTGAAGGAGCCGGAGCGCTGGGTGAAGGCCCGCGCGCTGGAGCTGCAAGCCGGCACGGCGCTGGGCGTGAAGCTGCCGGAGATCTTCCGCGGCGATCTGCTCCGGCCCACCCTCGTGGGAGCCGGGCTCGCGTTCGTGGCCGTGTTCGGCCTGTGGGGCGCCACGAATTGGACCGCCACGCTGGTCCGGCGCCTTCCCGACATGAAGGGATTGGACGCCGCGACGGTCGCCACCAACGTCAGCTACGCCATCATGTGGCTGAACGTCGGCGCGCTGGCGGGCTACCTCGCATTCGGCCCGCTGGCGGATCGCTTCGGGCGCCGGCCCGTCTTCGCGCTGATGTGCGCGGGCAGCTTCGTGATGCTGCCGGTCATCTTCCTGGTCCCGCGCCCGTACGAGCAGGTACTGCTGTTGCTCCCCCTGCTGGGGTTTTTCAACAACGGGATCTTCAGCGGGTTTCCCATCTATCTCCCCGAGCTGTATCCCACCCGTCTCCGCGCGACGGGCGCGGGATTCTGCTTCAACGCCGGCCGCGTGCTGGCCGCGGTCGGGCCCTTTCTCACCGGGTACCTGGAACAGTCGCTGGGGAGCCTGGGACGGGCGGCGAGCGCGATCGCGCTCATCTATCTGCTCGGACTGGCCATTCTCCCGTTCGCGCCGGAGACCAAGGGCCGGCCGCTGCCGGACTAGCACCCTGTCGAAGACAACGCCTCTGAGGGACCGTCCACTCCCTGGAATGAGTAGATGACATGATGGCGCAAATGAGCGCGCCATCATGTCCGTCTTACGAATGATTCATCGCCCGTTCTTCCGTCACGCGTCATGCCCCCGTGGGCTGCGCGCCGAGCCCCCAGATCATTCGCAGCAGGGGATAAGCCGGCGACAACTCCGCGCGCCACGCGTCCCGGTCTCAGATCCACCAGGAATCGACTCTTGGCCGGCCCACTCCAGCGCAGAGTGGCCGACACCGGATCATCCGTCGCGCAAGCTGTTGTCAGGGAATGATCCATGCCCGCAGCGAAGAACATCCCGGTAATCGGATCGTTCTGTTCTGGCGTGAAGAGAACGATACACGATTGGGTTGACAGATCATCGTTTCGCTGTTTGAATACAACGGCTGGACCATGTTTCCTGCGTACAAGAAAATCTTCGTTTCTCCCGTGACGCGTTCAGACAATGGCACCCAGGCCCGCAAGAGTCTCTTTTTCTGGAGGCAGCATGCTGAGGAACCATCCGGGGGGGATCACACCGTCTCTTCTGCTCGCCCTGCTCGGTTATGTCTTCCTCCTCGGTCCGCTGGAAGCCGAAGTCCGAGCTGTTGAGCCGACTTCGAGCGCCTACATGATCGAAGAGGTCGTGGCCCTGGCTCTCACCCGCCACCCCTCCATCTCAGGCATTCAGGGATTGATCGAGCAAAATCAAGGCCGGCAGACGGCGGCGGCCGCCTATCCGAATCCGACCGTGACAGGATATGGCGGCTATGGAGAAGTCCGCGACGTTGGACGGGCGAACATCCGGGACTCGCTCGAGCGAGAATCGCTGGCCGAGTACAACATGACCGTGGGGCAGCCGTTGGAATGGCCGGCGATGCGGGCCGCTCGACAACGGGTCGCAGACGCAGGTCTCGCGACGGCCCATGCCGGACTGTCGGAAACTCGACTGAACATCGCCGCGCAGGCGAAGATCGGGTTCTACGACCTCCTGTTGGCGCAACAGGACGCCAACGTGGCTCGACAGAATCTCGGCATCGTGGAGGGTGTGGCCAGAGTGGTCAAAGCGCGCGTCAAGTCCGGTGAAGGGCCGCAGTTTGAATTCATCAAGGCCGACGTCGAGGTCCTGAAGGCGCGGCAGCAAGTCGCGCGGGCGGACAACGCAGTCCGGATCAATCGCGTGGCGTTGGATACCCTGACCGGCGGGGCGCTCGGGTCCTCCTATCTCGTGAAGGGTGAGTTCATCAGCATGCCGAAAGAACTCCGCATCGAGACCATGATGGCTCGCATGGTAGACCAGCACCCCACCCTTCAGCGCCTGCGCCAGTCCATCGAGCAGACCGAATGGAAGGTCGAGTTCGAGCGTCAGGCCCTGGTTCCCAGCGTCACGATCAACACCAGCTACTGGCGTGAGATCGGGCGAGAAGCCGTCCAGGGGGGACTGTCGATTCCGCTTCCTCTCTGGTATCAACGGCAGGGCGAAGTCGCCTCGGCTCTCGGCGCCAAACGCCAGGAAGAGGCGGGGCTGCTACGGGCCCGCCACGAACTCGGCAAGGCGGTCCATCAGCACTATCACGATGCGCGCACCACGGCTGAATTGATCGAGGTGTTCGAGAAAGGCCTGTTGAAGCAGGCGCAGGAAGCACTCCGGCTTGCCCAGTTTAGTTTCCAGCAGGGGGCCTCCAGCCTCCTCGACGTGCTCGACGCTCAGCGGGTCCAGCGGCAGATCCAGATGGACTACGCGCAGGCGCGGTATGATTTGGCGGTGTCGCTGACCCGTCTCGATCTGGCCGTCGGCGGCGCACTCTAGTGTACGACTCAACCGCCCGATTTCTTCACTTTCCCACGCTCGTCCTGCTTTTCGGCATGGTCGGGACAGGATCGAGTTGTGACGGCTCTTCGAACGGTGCGGGCGTCGCCGCACCCCAGGCTCCCGCCCCGGCGGCCGGAACGGTGCGGCTCTCTACGGAAGACGCCGCGCGCATCGGCATGACGATCCAATCGGTCGTTCGAAGCGAGTTTCGGACCCATCGCGACTATCCGGCGATCGTGCAGCCGAATCAACGGAAGATGGCGGATATTACGACACTGGTCCGAGGCCGTGTGATGGACGTGTACGCGGACGTGGGGCAACAGGTCGAAGCCGGCGCGCCCCTTGCCACCTTATACAGCAGCGACCTCGGTCTTGCCGAATCCACGTATCTGAAGGCCCAGGCCAAACTCCATGTCGCCGAGCAAGCCTACAAGCGGGCCAAATTCCTGCTGCAGGAACAGGTGATCGGCGAAGCGGAAGTGGAGCGACGGCGGGGGGAACTCCTCAGCATGGAGGCGGACGCTCACGAAGCCCGGGACCGCTTGACGCTGCTCGGGATGACCGACGACGAATTGCGCCGCCTCGACCGAAGCCGCGCCATTCGCTCCCACGTGCCGATCGCGGCCCCCTTTGCCGGCCGCCTCATCGGACGCAATCTGACCCGGGGAGAAGTCGTCGAGACGACCGAGACCCTCTTTGTGATCGCCGATCTGTCCGAGGTCTGGGTCCAGGCCAAGGTGCCGGAGAAAGACATCCCGTTCGTGCATTCGGTGCGCGCCTCCGGGAGCATGCTCGCGGAGGTGAAAATCAACGCCTATCCGAAAGAAGTTTTTCAGGGAAAGATCACCTACGTAGGCGACGTGCTGGATCCCGTCACGCGGACGATGCAACTCAGAATCGAACTGCCGAACCCCGATGAGCGACTCAAGCCTGAAATGTTCGCGACCATCCGCCTCTCGTCGGAACCACAGCCGGACCAGATGGTGATTGCGGACGCTGCGATCCAGCAGGACCGTGATCGAACGTTCGTCTTCGTCCAGCGAGCACCGGACTCCTATGAGATGC
>SWDL01000451.1 GCA_005116795.1 Nitrospira sp.
CCTCCTGGAGTTCTTCGGGTTGGGCAAATGGATTGCCTCCTACGGAGACGGGGATAAGGCGCATGCAGGCTTCAGGTGTGCCTTCGCCTGATTGGAAGACCTGTACCTGGTCCGGGGCAAGAGCCGATTCCAGACGATCCTTTGGGGAGGAAAGTGGGGCAGGTTCTGTGTGTCCCGCCGCGCAGCCCCCGGCCAGCAACAGGCCAAGCACGTAGGCGACTGGATTACCGGTGAGCCGCATCACAACGAATTTCCGACCCCACCCCAATAGGAGGGCCAGTGTATCAGAGTCGGGGTCACGTCGAGAAGTCGGGTTTGTTCTCCTCGGGAGTCTTCCAAAGGATAATCCGCGCGATGCCTGGTCGGCTGCGGCCGGGATGCGGAAGAGGGCTCATGCGACGGTTTCGGAGAATCCGCCGATCCACGATATCTCCACAGTGTACACAGCGTTTGGCCGGACCAAGCCGGCCTTCTTCCTCGATCACTTCGTCGACCAGAAAGCCGCGGCACCGGATACACGAGGTCCATTTATCGAGGTCGTCTTCGAGTCCGATGACATCCTCTCCAGGGGTGCTGATCATGGTGAGTCCTCCTTTCTGTCGAGCTTCACGCGTGGGCTATCATCGGGGGGCTCCGGTCGGCGGCGAATTGTGTGATCGATCCTAGCGCCGGACTGTTGCCGTCACCTCAACGGGGGCTTAAGTGTGCGGGAAACCTGTCGGCGGGGCGGGAACCCCCGACTCCAGCACAAGCCATCAATACGGCAGGCCATTCGCTATCCGGCCCTGGGACGTAAATGAAGGGGGCGAGTCTGCGAGAGTTAACAATTAATTTACCTTGAGTTAAGCCGCTCTTTCTTCGCCGGATCGCGAAAACCAATACACTGGGCAGCCATCCGGGAGTGCCTTCGAACCGGTCTTTGCCAGAACCGACACGACATGAAACAAGTGGTTCAGCACCTCCGCACCGGCGTCCTCACAGTCGAAGAAGTGCCGCCCGCGTCGAATCTCGACGGGCGCGTGCTCGTCGCGAATCGCGTCTCGTTGATCAGCTCCGGAACCGAACGATCGACCGTCCGCATCGCACAGCAGAATCTTCTGAACAAGGCGCGCTCGCGTCCCGATCTGGTGGCGAAGGTGTTCGAGACGGCTCGGCGCGAAGGCATTGTGCGGGCGGCGGAGATCGTCCTCGACCGCTTAGACAACCCCGTGGCTCTGGGATACAGCAGCGCCGGCGTCGTTCTCGAAGTGGGGCGAGGGGTGCCCGGCATCCGTGTCGGCGACCCGGTCGCCTGCGCCGGCCAGGGCTTTGCGTCCCATGCCGAAATCGTCTCCGTGCCCGTCCACCTGTGCGTCCCGACGGCGTCGAGTTTGACTCGGCCGCATTCGTGACACTGGGGGCCATCGCCTTGCAGGGTCTGCGGCAGGCGGACGCCCGTCTGGGAGAAACCGTCGCCGTGATCGGTCTCGGACTGCTGGGCCAGCTCACGGTCCAGCTCCTCACGGCGTCGGGATGTCGGGTGGTCGGGGCCGATCTGGATGCGACAAAATTGGAATTGGCCAGGACAGTCGGGGCGGAGGCTGCGGTGTTGCCGGATGCGCTGCCGGATGCGGTCATGCGTCTGACTGAGGGGCATGGAGTTGACGCCGTCGTGATCACGGCGGGCACAAAGTCGAACGGTCCGGTCGAACTGGCCGGGACCGTCGCACGTAAAAAGGGGCGAGTCGTCATCGTCGGGGCGGTCGGCCTCACGATTCCGCGGGAGCCCTATTACAAGAAGGAACTGGAACTTCGAATGTCCATGTCCTATGGGCCTGGCCGGTATGACCCCCAGTATGAGGAAGCGGGGCGCGACTATCCCTACGCGTATGTCCGTTGGACTGAGCAGCGGAACATGCAAGCTTTCCTGGCATTGGTCAAAGAGGGCAAGGTGACCGTCGCCCCTCTGGTGACGCACCGGTTCTCCATTGAAGAGGCGGCGACGGCGTATGAAGCATTGGCCGACTCCGCCGGTTCGACGCTCGGCATCTTGTTACGCTATCCGGGCATGGAGCACAATCGCGTAACCCGCATCGTCGCTCCGCCGTCGGGACGGCGGCCACGGCCGGTCGACGGCGTCCGGTTAGGCGTCATCGGCGCGGGGCATCACGTCCGCGATCGATTGTTGCCGGCGC
>SWDL01000452.1 GCA_005116795.1 Nitrospira sp.
CGACGGCAGAGGGTCAGGCTCCCTGCTCGATATCCCCGTAGGCGACTTTGACGGAACCTTGAGCATGAGGGGTGACAGAAGACCGTCAGGGTTTTCCGGTGGGAAAGGCGGGCAACCAGGACATCATGTCGGCCAGGGGCTTGAACGCGGCGTCCTTCGGGGACAGCACCGGCTGTGAGACCGGCCAGCGAATTCCGAGGGCCGGATCATTCCACAGAATGCCGTGCTCGTCCTGTGGCGAATAGAACCGGCTGCACTTGTAGATGAACGCGGCCTGGTCGCTCATCACGCAAAATCCATGGGCGAACCCGGGAGGGATGTAGATCTGGCGCTTGTTCTTGGCTGACAGTTCGGTGCCGAACCACTGACCGAAGGTCGGGGAGCCGCGGCGAATATCGACCGCGACGTCGAAGACTTCTCCTTCCAGGACCATCACCAACTTTCCCTGCGCATTCGGCTCCTGAAAATGCATCCCTCGCACCGTGCCCCGCACCGAAAGGGAAAAGTTGTCTTGCACAAAGGGCCCGGGCACGCCGAGTTCCGTATACTTCCGCTCATGGAAGGTCTCAAAGAAGCAGCCGCGGCTGTCTTCGTAGATCGTCGGCTCGATGATCAGGAGGCCTTGCAGCTCTCCTTTAATAACGTTCATATGATGGCTCCCACCCGGAATGACGGCATCTTACCTGCTTTCTTTCGCTGAGAAAAGATAGTCCCGTGCAGGAGTTGCAGGAGTGCGAGGGAACCTGATACGGTCGATTGCGTGTCTTCCATGCGCACACGGGTTCCCCGACTGTTACGAGTCGCCGTTGGTCTTGCGGGTCTCGCGTTATTCGGAAGTGGCATACTCGGCTGCGCCTCCACTCAGCCGCGACACCTAATCGACCTCACGTACTCGTTCGGCGACGACACGATCGTGTGGCCCGCGAACAAGCCCTTCACCTGGGAGAAGACGGCCTGGGGACCCACCGCAGAGGGCTACTGGTACACGTCCGCCATGTTCTCAACCTCGGAGCATGGAGGCACGCATCTGGATGCGCCCATTCATTTTGGAGAGAATCGGCGGTCGGTCGACCAGATTCCCGTCGAGGATCTGATGGCCCCCGCGGTGGTCCTCGATGTCCGAACTGCCTGCCGGACGAATCCCGATTACGAATTGTCCGTGGACGATCTCACCACCTGGGAAGCCCGGTATGGTCGGATCCCCGCGGGGGCCATGGTCTTCATGCTGACCGGCTGGGGCGCGAAATGGCCGGATCGCTCGGCCTACCTCGGCAGCGCCACCTCGGACAATCCCAGGACGCTCCACTTCCCGGGATTCTCCGCGAGGGCCGCCGAGTATCTCGTGACCCAACGGGCCATTCGAGGGGTCGGCATCGACACGGCGAGCATCGATTCGGGGCGCTCGCAGGACTTTCTCGTCCATCGAGTCGTGAACGGGGCCAACGCGTATGGGTTGGAAAACGTCGCCGCGCTCGATCAACTCCCGGCGGTCGGCGCGACCGTCATGGCCCTGCCCATGAAGATCAAGGGCGGCACGGGTGCCCCCGTGCGAATCGTGGGGCTGGTGCCGTAGATTAGTTCTCTGGCTTGGGCTTGGGTGTCGAAC
>SWDL01000453.1 GCA_005116795.1 Nitrospira sp.
TTTTTATTCTCCGCACGTTCGGATTTGCGGATTTTGAAGTCTACCTCTCCACGCGGCCCGAGAAATTTGTGGGGGCCGAGGAGAACTGGATGGTGGCCACGGCGGGGCTCGAGGCGGCCCTGAAGGGTCGTGGAGTGGCCTATCGCATCGATCCGGGCGAGGGTGTCTTCTACGGTCCAAAGATCGACATCAAGATCAAGGATGTCTTGGGACGCTCGTGGCAATGTTCGACCGTGCAAGTGGATTTCAATAATCCGGAACGGTTCGGATTGAGCTATGTCGGCGCCGACGGAAAGGCCCACCAACCGATCATGATCCATCGCGCGCTGATGGGGTCGATCGAGCGGTTCTTCGGCATCCTCATCGAGCACTATGCGGGCGCCTTCCCGACCTGGCTCGCGCCGGTCCAGGCGGTGGTCCTGAACATCACGGACAAGCATCGGGACTATGCCCAGTGGCTCGTGGGGCAACTCACGGCGGCCGGCTATCGGGCGGAGGCCGACCTCAGGAATGAAAAGATCGGGCTGAAAATCAGAGAATCGGAAAAAGCCAAGATTCCCTACATGCTGGTGGTCGGCGACCGCGAGATGCAGGAGAACACGGCATCGGTACGTGGCCGCAGTAGCGTCAGCCTGGGGACTCTGGCGGTCCCGGCGCTGCTCGACCTGCTGAAGGCCGACGTGGACAAGGCCGTGCCGACCCAGTCACCATTAAGCAGAGAGGTGTCCTATCGTCCCTAAACTTCGGATCAACCGAGAGATTCGTGTCCGGGAAGTTCGGCTCATCGGCCTGGACGGAGAACAGTTGGGGATTGTCCCCGTGGCCGATGCCTTTAAGCGGGCGCAGGAGGGGGGATATGACCTGGTTGAAGTGTCGCCCACTGCGGCCCCGCCGGTCTGTAAGATCATGGACTTCGGCAAGTATAAGTATGAGTTGAACAAGAAGGACCATCAGAGCCGGCGACATCAAAAATCGACGCAGGTCAAAGAGATCAAACTGAGACCCAGGACCGACAAGCACGATCTGGAGATCAAGATCCGCCAGATGAAAAGCTTTCTCGCCGAAGGGAACAAGACGAAGGTCACGCTCACCTTCCGCGGGCGCGAGATGGCCAATCAGGAGATGGGACGGGGCCTGATGACTTCAGTGATTGCCCAACTGGCGGATACCGGCATTATTGAGTATGCGCCACGCATGGAGGGACGGAGTCTGATCATGATCGTGGCGCCGAAAGGATCGACCGGATCCGGGCAGTCACACCCGACCCCTCCGACAAGGGGAGCCTAAGGTCCGACAGGGAGACCCCAAGAAAGGACGAAACGAGTCATGGCAGGGCAGAAAATGAAGTCGCATAGCGGAGCCAAAAAGCGGTTTGCCAAGACAGGCGGGGGGAAGTTGGTCCGGCGGGCCGCCGGCCGGCGGCATCTCTTGACGGACAAGGGACGGTCGCGCAAGCGACGCCTCAAGGGGCAGCTCCCCGTGGATGCTATCAATCAGCTCTCACTCCGTCGGATGTTGCCGTACAGCTAGCACTGAAGGTCTCTCAGCAGACGGTGATCAGCTTTCAGCCAATGGCTGAGGGCGTATTAAGTTCAGGAGTCAACCATGCCAAGAGCAAAAGGCGGATTTAAGACCAGACGGCGGCGAAAGAAGCGGATTAAGCTGGCCAAAGGGCAGTATGGCGCCAAGAGCAAGCTCTTCCGAAGCGCCACCGAATCAGTGGATAAAGGGCAGACCTTTGCCTACCGGGAACGGCGCAAGCGGAAGCGAAATTTCCGACAACTGTGGGTGACGAGGCTGAGCGCCGCGGTGCGTCAGCGCGGCCTGACCTATAGCCACTTCATCAATGCCTTGAAAAAGGCGAACATCCTGCTGGATCGAAAAGTCCTGTCGGATATGGCGATTAAGGATCCCGCGGGATTCGATCAACTGGCCGCGCTCGCCAAGCAGCAGTTGGCGACGGCCACGAGCTAATCGCAACAAGCCCGGGTGGCGGCCTGATTCTCTGGTCGCCGCCCGGGTTCTCTGCGGGCGGGCTACCCTCGTTTCGACAGGGGATCCAACTCCAACTCGAACGCCGCACAGGGCATCAAGCCCTGCCACTGTTCCAAGACTTCCGGGTGCACTTCCCCGATATACCCCAACGGAGTCCCATCCACTTCGATCCGTCCGACCCGGCCACCCAGGAAAGACGGATGCGACGACGGGGTGAGCGTATAGGCGTATCCCAGATAGAACATCAGCAAATCCAGGCAGGAGTGGATCTCTGAGAAGTTGGCTTTGGCGTGCGCGACTAGACCGGCCAGCATCGTGACGGTCCGCGATCCCAAGTCAGCCCCGGGATCCGGCAGACCGGCTTCTCCCACCTCGAAGATTCGATGGGGATAGAACGCGCGCGAGGACGATTCCTCCACGCGAAGGAGCGAAGGGAGCAGTCCGTGGCGTAGAGAGGCATAGGTCTGCACCATGACGTTATCGACCTCCACCAGCCGGTCCCACTCGCTGCCGGTGAGACGCATACGATCGACCAGATCCGCCCGCGAGGAGAGAATGTTCGACATGATCTCTTGGAAGCCCATGCCGACCATGAGATCGCGGACGCGATCGGCGCATACTTCGAGCGGAGACAGGCTGCCCACCGTAAACTGGGACGGCATCACGGGCGTGAATGATCCATAGCCCAGGCTGATCGCCACATCCTCCACCACATCCACCAGATGCATGAGATCGTTTCGGTAGGGCGGCAGCTTGACCGACAAGGGGTCCGACTGAGGGCCCAGCTTGTACCCATAGGACTGCAGCGCCTGACGGATCTGGGCCGCATCGAGCGTCTCGCCCAGGGCGCTCTCAATCGCCCCGGCGGGGATCGGGTGACAACGGCCGAAATCCCGTGGAGTTCTGACGGCCCGACCGAGCTCGGTGTCGGTCGGATACTCGACCAGCACCGGCTCAATAGTCGCGCCGCGATCCGCGAGATTGACGGCCAGGATATTCAGCGTGAGCACCACCATCCGGTGATCCGTTCCGGTCACCTCCACAAACAGCGCGTCATCTCCGGGGACCACTTCCCCGATCTGTTGGCTGTTGATGATCGGGGGGAACGACAAGATCTGTCCTTCGGCATCGCGCAAGAGCGGCAGCCGCTCGTGGCCGGCCAGAAGGCCTCCGTAGTCCTGTCCCTTCGGGTGGACGGTGAGAATCTCGCGGAGCGTCAGCTTTTCTGAAAATCCCAAAGGCGCAAACCGGGCTTCGTCGGGGCCCACGAGCGTGTAGGACACCG
>SWDL01000397.1:0-13093 GCA_005116795.1 Nitrospira sp.
ATGCCACAACCGATCACTCCGGGCAAGTCTACGGACGAGGGATACGGACGAGGGATGGATGAGGTGACGAGTGGCTCGCCACCTGAGCCCACGACGTTCGGTTAGGTCCGGACGTGCACGTGCACCGGCGGTGGGGCGGCTTCCGGTCGCTTTCGAACCAGGAAGACGGCCACGATCAGCGCCATGATGACGGCGACGTTCAGTCCGACATCCATCAGGTAACGATTGAACAACTCCCCGGTAATCTCGATCTTATGCGAGAGTTCGGCGCTGGCCGTCAGGACGCGCCGGATGCAGGCAATGATGCCGACGGCGAGGTACGGCTCGAGCGCCAAGATCTCAGTCTGGAGAAACCGGACGACGGTGCGAAAGAGCTCCAGCAGGATGATCACCAGCAGCAAGTCGTTCAACAGTTGAAGGCCGGCCGGCAGCAAGCCGACCTTGAAGGTCAGTTGGAAAAACCGATACCAGGCATGCGCAAAAATCAGCATGCCGAGAATCAGCAGACTGAAGCCCGCCGTGATATAGCCCCAACGGTCCAGCCATTCCATCCTGGTGAGGACGTCTTTCAGGCGTTGGGCGCGGTCTTTCATGGGGTCACCTCTGAAATTCTTCGCCGCCGCGCCGATTGGGTCATTTCACAATGAGACATCGACTCAATGATCCATTCGTCAATGCGGTTCGGCGGCGGCCTCGATGCCGCGGCGTTCATCCACGCGTTGCATCAGCCACCATCCGGCGGTGAAGAACAGCGCCATGGAGAGCACGGCCCATCGCTGGTTGCCGGTCCAAGCCGTGACTTCCCCGTAGACGATCGGTCCGATGATCGCCGCAAACTTACCGGTCACCGAGAAGAATCCGAAGAATTCACCCTGCCGCCCTGCCGGGGTGAATCGCCCCACCAGGGTCCGGCTGGTCGCCTGATTGGCGCCCAGTGCGGCTCCGGCTACCAAGCCGACGGCATAGAACTGCGCATGGGTGGTCACGACGGACGCGGCGACGACGACCGCAATCCAGATTCCCAAGGTGGTCCCGATGGTGCGCTTCGCGCCCATCCGGTCGGCGAGCCGGCCGAACCACACGGCGCCCAAGCCTGCCGTCACTTGCGTAATCAGGAAATAGATAATCAGATCGGCCGGAGAAAAGTCCAGGACTTTGTTGGCAAAGATGGCCGAGGCGGTGATGACGGTGTTGATGCCATCCGTATAGAGCAGGTAGGCGATCAAGTAGCGGGAGAGATCCCGGTAGCGCGCCAGCCGGCGCGCGGTGTCGGCCAACCTGAGAAACGGGGTTCGCCACGACCGAGGGCCCGGCCCACGCGGCTGGGGTTGGGCCCGTTCCCGCAGCCATAGGAAGGTCGGGACGGCCGACACCAGAAAAAAGATCGCGGTCATGATGAAGCTGAGGCGATACTGGTCCAAGTTGGTCGGCGCGAATCCCCCTCGGATGAACGGGTAGGCCAGGGCGAGGGAGGCGAGTCCGCCCGCATAGCCCAAGCCCCATCCGTAGCCCGAGATGCGGCCCATGGCCTCCGGCGCGGCGATCTCGACGAGGAACGCGCTGCACAACATGAAGCCCAGTTCGAAGGCGATGTTCGCAACACCGAACAGCAGAAGGCCGGCCACCACGTCTCCCGCCTGCACGGTGGCGAGGAGCGCGGTGCAGCCGACGCAGGCCAGCGTGGTGAGGATGAGCAGCGGTCGTTTGATCGCCCGGCGATCGGCCGTGGCTCCGAGGAGGGGCGAGAGGACGGCGATGACCAGCATGGAGAGGGCATAGCCCCAAAACCAGACCCGCTCCGCCGTGCCGCTCCCCAGATGGCCGGCCACCACCTGGACAAAGTAGACGCTGTAGGCGACCGTGACGATGAGGGTGGTAAAGGAGGAATTCGCGAAGTCGTAGAGACACCAGGCCCAGAGTTCTCGCCGGGTGGCGGAGCTGGGAGGAGGGGACGTCACACCGCCACGTGTCGGCGACGTTCGCGGCTCTGCTTGATGCTGTCGAGCAGCGCGGTGTGGGACCGGCTGCCGACGATGAGGCGGGCCACGCTGGTCTCGGCCGGCGCGTAGGGGTCGAGAAATCGGCGTTTCACCTGTGCCAATCGATTCAGCGACGCCATGATCCGGTCGGAGGAGATCTCGCCTCGATCCACGGCCTGGAGCACGGCCTCCATCGCCTTCACCTGTCGGACCGGATCCTTGCAGATGAGTAGCATGTCCGCGCCGGCATGCAGGGCTCGCAGGCCGGCGTCTTCGATGCCGTGGTGGTCGACGATGGCCCGCATCTCCAGATCGTCGGTGATGATGCACCCGTTGAAGCGAAGCTGAGTCCGCAACAGGTCCGTCAGGATCGGAGATGAGAGGGTGGCCGGCCACTGCGGATCGAGCGCGGGATACATGACATGCGCGGTCATGATCGACGCCAACCCATGCGGGATGACGTGGGCAAATGGTTTTAATTCGACCTGCTGGAGGCGTTCGACCGAGGCCTGCACGGTCGGCAGTTCCAGGTGCGAGTCCGTGCTCGTGTCGCCATGGCCGGGGAAGTGTTTCCCGCAGGCCACGACTCGGTTGTCTTGCAGCCCGCGCATGATCGCCAGGGCCAATGCCCCGCACTGGTCCGGGTCCCCGCTGACGGCCCGGTCGCCGATGATCGGGTTCTGCGGATTGCTGTGCACGTCGAGCACGGGCGCCATATTCATGTTGATGCCGACGGCTCGGAGCTCCTTGGCGGTGACGGCCGCGGCGGCATAGGCCATCTCGGAGGAATTGCACTCACCGAACCAGGCGCAGGGCGGAAAGATCGTGAAGCCGTTCGGGAGCCGGGAGACGCGGCCGCCCTCCTGGTCGATGGCGATCAGGAGCGGTTCCGGGCGGGACAGTTTCTGAAGGCCGTTCGTCAGCTCCACGATTTGCGCGGGACTCTCGAGGTTGCGGGCAAACAGAATGACGCCGCCCGGTTTCAGATCGTTGAAATAGTCGGTCAGTTCCGGGGTCAGGGTCTTGCCGGTGAACCCCAGCATGAAGAGTTGGCCGATCTTGTCGCGAAGATTCATGTTAGAGACCGATCTCCATCATCTTTCGTTCAGCGTTCATCGTTCAGCCTTCCGCGTTGATTGGTCGATCAGATACTGGATGAGCAACCGCGTGCCGATGCCCGTCGGCCCTTTAGGAATATACGCGCGTTCCCGCTCACTCCAGTCGGTGCTGGCGATATCCAGGTGGACCCAGGGCACCCCGGATTCGACGAACTTGCTCAAAAAGAGGGCGGCGGTGATCATTCCACCCCCCCGGCCTCCGATGTTGCGCATATCGGCCACGTCGCTCTTGAGCTGCTCGAAATAGTCGTCCCAGAGCGGCATTTCCCAGACGCGCTCGCCAGCCCGGTTTCCGGCCTCGCGAATCTCAGCTTTCAACCCGTCCTGATTGCCGAACATGCCGATGGCAAACTGTCCCAGCGCGACCGCGCAGGCCCCGGTGAGCGTCGCAATATCGACCACGGCTGCCGGCTTCAAGCGACAGGCATAGGCCAGCCCGTCGGCCAGAATCAGTCGGCCTTCCGCGTCCGTGTTCTGGACTTCGACGGTCTTGCCTGACAGGGTTTTCAGGATATCTCCAGGTTTGATGGCGCGTCCGCCCGGCATGTTCTCGGTGGCCGGCAGAATGCCGATCACATGGAGCGGGAGCTGCAATCGGGCGGCGGCTCGGATCGTCGCGAGGACCTCCGCGCCCCCGGTCATGTCGGCTTTCATTTGTTCCATGTTCTCAGCCGGTTTCAATGAGATTCCGCCGGTATCGAAGGTGATGGTCTTCCCGACTAGGACGATCGGCTTGTCGGTTTTTCCGTTGGAGCCGCGTCCTCCGCCTCGATATTCCAGGATGATGAACTTCGGCGGTTCGTGACTGCCTCGCGCGACGCCGAGAAACGCGCCCATGCCAAGCTGCTCCACCTTTTTCTGTTCGAGAATCTTGACCTTCACGCCTCGCTCTTTCCCGATGGCCCTGGCTTCCACGGCCACGCGGGAGGGCGTCATGACATTCGAGGGGTGGTTGCACAGATCGCGCACGAAGCCGGCGGCTTCGGCTCCCGCGCGTCCCCGGCGCACGCCTTCCCTGAGTGTCGCCACACGGTCCGTGCGAGTCTCGATCAGGGTCATCCGGGACAGGGACGTTCCGCCCCCGTTCTGGTCGGTCCGATATTCGTTGAATTGATACAACCCCAGGAGGGCGCCCTCCGTCATGGCTTGGGCGAGTTCCAAGGGAGTGGTGTGGGGAATCCCCTGGCCGAGGACTGGGGTGACCAACGACGACGCCCCGATCTGTCGCACGCGTTTGGCGACGCAGCCCATGGCCTGGCGAATCGTGTCGAGGCGCGCATCCTGCTTCTTGCCAAGGCCGACCAACAAGACGCGCTTGGCCGGAATTTTCCCCTGCGTATGGAGCACCACGATCTGCTGATTCTTGCCCTCGAATTCCTTGCAGCGCAGGAAGGCGCGCAAGGCGCCTCCGAGCGCTGTGTCGACCGTCGCGGCGTCGCCCTTCAGAGACGCGTCATCTTCAAAGTGACCGGCGACCAGAACCTCGGCGACTTCTCCTTCTCCCTTGCCCTGCTTGACCGCGACAGTCATCATCTGCATCCTTGCGACTCCTCCATGTCTGTTCCTCTCTAACGCGTGTCTCGTGACGGGGATTCACACCCCCCGCATGTCCGGATTCCAAATCAACTTGTGCAACTGGAGCTGGAGCCGAACCGGAAGCCGGTCTGCCAGCACCCATTCGGCCAACTGCTTCGGCTCGAGCGCGCCGAACACCGGGCTGAAGAGGACGTGCGCGCGTTGCCCTAACTCATACTGCGCCACGATCCCCGACGCCCAGGTATAGTCGGCGCGATCTTTGATGACGAACTTCGCTTCATCCTTCGAGGTCAGCCTGGTCACATTGGGCCAGTGCATGCGGTCCATCATACCACTGCCCGGACATTTCACATCCAAAATTACGCGAGCGCGCGGGTCCAGTGGGGCGATGTCGATGGCGCCGCTCGTCTCGACCAGGACGGTATAGCCCTCGTCGCAGAGGCGCGCGATCAAGGGAAAGGCGGCTGGTTGCGATAGCGGTTCCCCGCCGGTCACCTCCACCAACGAGCAGCCGTAACTTCTGACGGTTTCCAGGACGGCCTCCGGCGACATCTCCGCTCCGCCGAAAAACGTGTACTCGCTGTCGCACCACGCGCATCGGAGCGGACAGCCGGTGAGTCGGATGAACAAGCAGGGGAGCCCGGCGAAGGAGGACTCACCCTGGATACTGTGGAAGATCTCGGTAACTCGAAGAATTGACGAAGTGCTCATTGACGATTGTCTCATCTCATCCAATGGATCAATGAGGCAATGGCCCAATGATTCAATTGCCTCAATCCCATTTCACCACCGGCCATCCGCGGTGTTGGGCAATCCGTGCCATGCCTCGGATCGGATTCACCACCTGAGGATGCCCGATGGCTTGCAAGGTCTCGACGTCGCCGGGACTGTCCCCATAGGCATAGCTGGACGAGAGGTCAAGCCCCAGCTCGACGGCCAACCGATGCACCACGTCCCGCTTCCCGGTTCCATAGGGGAGCGGGGTCACCAGGCGACCGGTATAACGGTCGTTCTCGTGCTCCGGCGTCGCCGCAAAGACCTGGTCGACCAGCAGATGCCGGGCCAGAGGAGCCATGAGAAAATCCAGAGACCCGGTCAGAAAGACCACGGCATGGCCGGCCTCTCGGTGCCGCTGGACGGACTGCGTCGCGGCGGAAGAGAGATGGGGAATGACGTTGTCCCGGACGAATCGGCGGGCGAGTGGTTCGACCTCGGAGCGCCGGAGGCCTTCCAGGTATAACTTGCGTTCCCGGAGCGGGTGCACCGACAGGGGAGGCGCGTGGCGCAGCACATGGCCGATGCTTCGGAGCACTGCGCGGGGCCCGACCAGCCCATGGGACCAGAGAAATCGAAAAAACCGGACCTCGACGGCGGACCCGGGGATCAGCGTGTTGTCGACGTCGAAAAACGCGGCCACGGCGCGGTTGGCAGGCGATGATGGAGAGACCGGCAAGGAGCGCTCCTCTGTCGAGGTGGTGGGAGTGTATATGTATTTTTTCGATGGGCCCAGCATGAGTTCCTGAACGGAGCGACGAGGCGCCCCGTCCCGATGCGGCGCAAGCTTCGTGGATTCTAGCCAAGCCCCGCTTCGTTGACAAGCCTTTGACGCCACACCTATAATGCGAGCTCGCACGTGGCCGAAGTGGTGGAATGGCAGACACGCACGTTTGAGGGGCGTGTGGCGCAAGCCGTGCGGGTTCAAGTCCCGCCTTCGGCACCAACCTTTCTCAATCCCATCGCTGCAGTCTCCGGAGTCGCGCAGGCCTCTCAGCCGCAGTCTACCGACAGTGTGGCCGATGATGGATGGAGCGCTTCGACGAGAACGTGAGCTAAGCCATGAAAGACCAGCGGGGCGCCCCGCCGCTCGAAGACCAACGCACGACCGTCTACAAGGTGAATCCGGCTCATCCGGAAAGTCCCACCTTGCCGACGCTCCGCACCGAGGAACTGCTCCTCAACATGGGGCCGCAGCACCCCAGCACCCACGGCGTGCTGAAAGTCATTCTGGAGTTGGAAGGCGAGCGGATCGTCAAGTCCCCTCCGGTGATGGGATTTCTCCATCGGGGCGTCGAGAAGCTGGCGGAAGACGGCACGTACCATCAATTCATCCCGCATACGGACCGGCTGGATTATGTGTGCGCGATGTACAACAACTTTGCGTACTGCCGGGCCGTCGAAAAATTGATGAACATCCAGGTGCCGGAGCGGGCGGAGTATCTCCGCACGATCGTGGCGGAGGTCCAGCGGATCATCGGGCATCAGTTCTGGCTGGGCACGCAGGCCCTGGATATCGGCGCGATGACGGTCTTCTTCTACGCCTTCCGGGATCGCGAGATTCTGCTCGACTGGTTCGACGAGCTCTGCGGCGCGCGCCTGACCACGAGTTGGTATCGCATCGGCGGGGTGGAGCGCGACCTCACGCCCTCGCTGCTGCAGAAGCTCGGACAGTTTCTCGACTACTTCCCGCCCAAGATCGACGAATACGTCGTGTTCCTGGAGAAAAACCGCATCTGGCTGGCGCGCACGAAGGGCGTGGCCGTGATTTCGGCGCAGGATGCGCTGAGCTTCGGCCTCAGCGGCCCCACCTTGCGCGGGTCCGGGATCGATTACGACCTGCGGAAGTACGAGCCCTACGCCGCCTACCCGAAATGCGAATTCAGCGTTCCGGTCGGCAAGAACGGAGATACCTACGACCGGTACTGGATCCGCGTCGAGGAAATGAAGGAAAGCGTGAAGATCATCACGCAATGTCTGGCGCAGATGCGGGACGGGCCGATCATGGCCGAGGTGCCGAGCGTCACCCTGCCGCCGAAGAATCGCGTGTTCACCAATCTGGAATCCATGATCCAGCAGTTCAAGTTGTTCTCGCAGGGCTTCGATGCCCCGCCGGGTGAAATCTACTGCGGCACTGAGGCGCACAAGGGCGAGCTCGGTTTCTATATCGTCAGCGCGGGCGGGGGCAAACCCTACCGCCTGAAGATCCGCGCGCCCTCCTTTATCCACATGGGCGCCTTCGACTTCATGTCCCGCGGGTACATGATCGCCGATGCCGTCACGATTTTCGGCACCTACGACATCGTGATGGGGGAATGTGACCGTTGAAGAAGGCGTGAAACGTGAAGCGTGAAGCGTCAGGCGTGGGGAAAGGGATGGCAGCGTTGGCGAAGAACGCTTCACGAACGACGCTTCACGGGCGACGAGGTACGAAAGCATGGGTTTGAAACCGGCGACAAATCCTGACGTCGAACCGGCGCCGATCGAGTTGCAGATCGACGGCAAGGCCGTCACGGCCAAAGACGGGGTCTCGCTGTATGACGTGATTGCCGGCACCGGGAAAATCATCCCGGCCATGTGCTATCACTACACCTTCGATCCCTTCGGCTCCTGCGGCATGTGCCTGGTGACGCAGGAGGGGAAGAAGGCGCCGGTCCGCTCGTGTACGGCGAAAGCCGCCTCGGGCATGATCATCCGGACCGAAGGCGACGACTTGTTCCAGGCCCGCAAGAAGGCCGTCGAGAAACACCTGTCCGTCCACCCCTTGGATTGCCCGGTCTGCGACGCGGACGGGCACTGCGAACTCCAGGACATGGCGTTTCAGCATGGCGTGACGAATCTCGCCGCCGCCAAGCAGAAACTGATTCCCGAAGACACGCGCAGCCTGGCGCTCGACTTCAACATGAACCGCTGCATCGCCTGCGGCGAGTGCATCAACATCTGCAAGGACGTGCAGATGATCGACGCGCTGCAGTTCATGAAGAAGGGCGGCTTCACTCAGGTGGTCGCCAAGGGCGATACCCCGCTGGTCTGCGAGTTTTGCGGCGACTGCCTGGCCGTCTGCCCGGTCGGCGCCATCACGAACAAGTTTTCCAAATACCTCTACAAGCCCTGGCAACTCAGGAAAACCACGACCACCTGTAACTATTGCGGCGACGGCTGCCAGATGTCCGTGGAGACCAAAGACACCGAAGTCGTGCGCGTGACGTCGCTGCTGTCCTGGAAGAACAAGTGGGGGGAGCGGTCGGACACCGCGAAGGGGCACGGCGGGTTGTGTGTGCGGGGACGGTTCGGCTTCCAGTTCATCGACAGCGGGGAGCGACTCAAGCAACCGCTGGTCCGGCAGAACGGGCAGTTGACGCCGATGCCCTGGCTGGAAACGGTGGACGCCGCGGCCGAGCGCCTGGCGGCCGTGAAGGCCAAGTACGGGCCGCAGGCGATCGCCGGCCTGATCACGGCCCGCTGCACCAATGAAGATCTCTACGTCTTCCAGAAGCTCATGCGGGCGGCGATCGGCACCACGCATGTGGACAGCAGCGCGCGCTACGGACATCTGAACTTCGTGCGGGCGGTCCGCCGGTCCTTGGGCGTCGGACGGATGCTCAACGATTCGGAAGAGATCACGAAGGCCAAGGCCATCCTCGTGATCGGCTCCAATATCACGGAAACCAATCCCATCGCCGGCCTGCGGGTCAAAGAAGCGATCCGGGTCTACAAAGCGCAGGTGATCGTGGCGGATTCCGCCGTCACCAACATCGGCAAGCTGGCCTCGCACCCGCTGCTCATCAAGCCGGGGACGGAGGGGCTCTTCATCCAGGCCTTGCTGAAGGCCGCCCTCGAAGAAGATGTCATCGACGCCGAAGCCGTCGGGAAACATCCCGCCGCCTTCGCGGCCCTCAAGCAAGCCCTGGCCGGAGTGTCGTTGGAGGCGTTGGCCGGCGCGACGGGCGTGACATCCGCGCAGATTCGGGAGGCCGCCACGCTCTTCGCCGAGGCCCCGCGTTCGGTGGTGATGTGCGGCGATGGGGTGGTTCGCCGGTCGGGCGGCTACCAGCAGGTCCTGGCGCTCGTCGACCTGCTCTGGATCACCGGCAAACTCGGGCGTCCAGGGTGCGGTCTCAATACGGTCGTAGAAGAGGCGAACGAACAGGGAGCCGTGGACATGGGCGTGGCGCCGGAGTTTCTGCCGGGGCAGGCGAACTACGAGGACGACCAGGCGCTGGCGCGGTTTGCCAAGGCCTGGAACGTGACCCTGCCGACAGGCCGTGGCGCGACGCTCATGGAGATCCTGAAGCGTTGCCGGAGCGGGAAGATCAAGGCGCTCTATCTCGTGGGTGAAAATCCTCTGGCGACGCTGCCGCGCTCGTGCGACGTGCAGGCCGCCTTGGAGCAGTTGGACCTGTTGATTTGCCAGGATCCTTTCATGACCGAGACCGCCAAGCTGGCGCATGTCGTCCTGCCGGCCTGCACCTTCGCCGAGAAGGACGGGACGATGACGAGTCAGGACGGCAAGGTGCAGCGCGTGCGGGAGACGATGGATTCGCTGGGTGAGAGTCTGCCGGACTGGCACATTCTCGCGGCGATCGGGTCCCGTCTCGGGTGCGCGATGGACTATGAGTCGGCGCAAGACATTCAACGCGAGATCATGACGCTGCTTCCCGGCTACTACAACCTCGGACAGCCGAAGAAGATTGCGGCGTCGCCTGATGCGTATTATTGGGGTGATGGCTATGCAGGGGAGGTCAGGACTCGTTACTCGTCGCTCATCGCTCGTCGCTCGCCGCCGGCGGACCATTCATTCACCCTGACCCTGGGACAACTGCTGTACCATTCAGGCAAGTTGTCGACCCGCGCCTCCGGTCTGATGACGATCGCGCCCAACAGTGGCCGGCTCCGGATGAGTCCGGCGGACATGGAGCGCATGGGACTGACCGATGGATCGCGCGTCCGCCTCACCTCGTCGGCCGGGGCTGTGGAACTGGGCGTGCAGTCGGATCAGGCCTTGCTGTCCCTGGCCTGTTTCTTTCCGGAGCATTTCAATGAACCGCCGGTCAAAGATCTGATCCCGGTGGAGACGGATCCGGTGACGGGCGTGCCGGCATTTAAGCAGACGGCGGTTTCGATTGAAAAGGTCTGACGAGGGGAGTAAGCTCGCGGGCCCGAACCAGGTGCAATGATGAGCGTCGGCGCATGGACCAAGAAGATGTTGGAGGCGGCCCTCTTTGACGAGATTTGGGACGCCATGAAGGTGACCTTCAAGCACATGTTCCACAAGCCCATCACCTTCCAGTATCCGCGTGAGCAGCGGATCATTCCAGACGCGCATCGCGGCGCACTGGGGCTGCTGCGCTACGACGACGGCAAGGAACGGTGCGTCGGGTGCGATCTCTGCGAGGCCGCCTGCCCGTCCCGCTGCATCAAGGTCGTCAGCGCCGAAGACAAATCGCTCCCGCTCCAGCGCTATGCGAGCGAGTTCTACATCGACATCACCAAGTGCGTCTTTTGCGGTTATTGCGTGGAAGCCTGCCCGGTGAATGCCCTCGCCATGACTAAAATGTACGAATACTCCACCCATGACAAGCGGACCCTCCTCTTCGACAAGCCGCGCCTCTATCAGATCGGGGAACACCATCTGGCGGATGCGAAGAAATATCTGTATGCGCACAACCAAGAGAAGAACGACGACATGTTCCACGATTACCGGTACTTCTTCCCGCAGTCGGTGGTGCAGTCGACACAGCCGCCCCCGAAGCATTTGACGTCCTGATCGAATCGAGTCCATGGTCCCGTTCTTTTTCGCCTACTTTGCCGTGGTGAGTATCGTGTCCGGGGCGCTGACGATCGCGCTCCGCAGCCCTGTGCATTGCGGGCTGGCGCTGTTGGCCCTGCTGCTGCACGTGGCCGGGCTCTTCGTGCTCCTGAACGCCGAGTTCCTGTTCGCCGTGCAGGTCATCGTGTATGCCGGCGCGATCCTCGTGCTCTACCTCTTCGTGCTGATGTTGCTGAACCTCAAGACGGACGAGCGCCATCTCCATACGAAATTTGCGGTGATCCTGTTCGCCGGCATCGCCGTCTGCGGCGAGCTCGTGCTGCTCGTGCTGCAATCCCCGTTCGCCGGGGCCAAGGGGGACGCGCCGGCTGACACGATCCTGAAGGACGGGTCCAGCTATGCGATCGGCATCAAGATGTTCAGCGAGTACCTGCTGCCGTTTGAAATCGTCGGCATTTTCCTGCTCGGCGCGATCATCGGCGCCATCGTGCTGGCGAAAACGCCCTCTGTCGCGGATGGAGAACGTGACACGTGAAGCGTCGTCCGTGAAGCGTCAGGGACAAGATGACATGAGAAACAAGGAGCGAAGGGATGGAAGCCGCCATGCGCTTCACGCTTCACGCTTCACGAGGTACGCCTAACATGGTGCCTCTGAGTGCATACGTGGCGGTCAGCGCGATCCTCTTCGGGATCGGGTTGTTGGGCGTGCTCATCCGCCGGAACTTCATCATCGTCTTGATGGCCGTGGAAATCATGCTGAACGCGGCCAACATCAACCTGGTGGCCTTTTCCCACTATCTCGAATCCATGGCCGGACAGATCGTGGCTCTCTTCGTGATCGCGATCGCCGCGGGCGAGGCGGCCGTGGGGTTGGCCATCATCATCGTCGTTTTCCGAGGAAAAATCTCGACGAATGTGGACGAGATGAATCTCTTGAAGTGGTAGCAGGATGCTGAAAATGGTCCCCAACTTTGTTCTCGGTCGCTCGAACCCCTCAACGTACCTCCCGAGTACGCCTCGGGGTCCTCACTCCCTGCGGCCGCGCTTGGGAAAAGGCGCGTCTTCGCGCGCCAGGGGTGGGCGGGTGAAAACGGCGACCATTTTGAGCCTCCTGAAGTCTGGGAAGTGATGTGAGCGATCTGATCGTCATACTGATCCCGCTGCTCCCGCTCCTGGCGGTGGTCGCGAACGGACTACTGGGCCGTCGCTTTGGGCACGACATGGCGCATCGCCTGGCCTGGGGCTCCGTCGGCCTCTCATTCCTCTGCGCGATCACGGTCTTTGTCGATCAGGTGCGGTTCGGGACAGCGCGAGAGGTGGTGGCCTATTCCTGGATCTTCGGCGGCGACCTGACGATTAATCTGGCCTTTCTGATCGATCCCCTCACCTGCATCATGCTGCTGGTGGTCACCGGGGTCGGCTTCCTGATTCACGTCTATTCGGTGGGGTATATGCACGGGGAAGAGGGCTTCACGCGCTTCTTCACCTACATGAACCTCTTCATGGTCTCCATGCTGCTGCTCGTGATGGGGAACAACTATGCGGTCCTCTTCATCGGGTGGGAAGGCGTGGGGCTCTGCTCCTATTTGCTCATCGGCTATTACTACGACCGCGTGTCGGCCGCGAAGGCCGCCACGAAGGCCTTTGTCGTCAATCGCATCGGCGACGCCGGGTTTCTGTTGGCGATCTTTCTGGTCTTCGTGAACTTCCGGACCCTGGACTACACGCAGGTGTTTGCGCAGGCCGGCACGCTGTCGCCCGAGACGGCCACGGTCATCGCCCTCTGTCTCTTGGTGGGCGCCGTCGGGAAGTCCGCTCAGGTTCCCCTCTACACCTGGCTGCCGGACGCCATGGAAGGCCCAACGCCGGTCAGCGCCTTGATCCATGCGGCGACGATGGTCACGGCCGGCGTCTAT
>SWDL01000397.1:13193-22493 GCA_005116795.1 Nitrospira sp.
GGCTGGCTGGTCCCCGTGATCGGCGGAGTCTCCGGATACAACCGGGCTTCCAGGGTCGCGTCATCCACATCCACGGGCCAGGGCCAGGACAATCCCGCCGTCGTCGCCCGCCGCAGGATCTCGGCCACGGTACTGCGCGCCACCCCACAACTCTTGGCGATCTGCCGGTGGCTGAGCTGGCACGTCTCCTTGAGTCGCACTATGTCTTTGATCTTTCGCATCGTCACTCGCTCCGCTGGCATCGGCTGCTCCTCCCATTCAGATGGAAGGGGCACGATACCGAAGGTGGCGGAGGACTTGCGCCGCGATTCGCGCGGAACTGTCAGCGGCGGATCGCCGCCCCTCATTCCGAGGGATGTCGGCCACCGATTCCGAGGAAGCTCAGAATAGTGGCCGGATTCCCATCGGAATCAGTGGCCGGGTTCCGTCGGAATGGGTGGCCGACTTGCGTCGGAATCAGTGGCCGGGATGGGTCGGAATACGCAACACTGTCCGGGGGTGAACATGAGGCGGTAGTCCGGCTAGATCTGGTCAAGCTCTCTGTAGTCTCGGTCCCGGTGGAGGACCCGTGCGAGTTTGACGATTTTCGCCTTTTCGTCGATGGCGTAGACAATGCGGTATTCGCCTTGGGTGACCCTGAACCCCGTAAGACCCTGATAGGTAAAGTGGGACAGTTGCTCGGAATCAGGCGGGCGGGGAGAGCGTCGGAGACTCAAAATCTTGAGAAACACCTGTCGCAGGCGTTTGGCATCGCTGGTGCCAAGATCCTCCAGCATGGCGAAGACGGGTTCTGAGAACTCGAGGGAATAGCTCACAGGCCAAGACGCTTGGTGACCTCATCGAGGGTCAGAAAACGATCCTCCTTGAGGCTCTTGGCCAGTATGGCGGATTCGAAACGGTCTTCAAGGTCAACCAGCCGCTGGTAATCCTCATAGCCAAGGATCACGGCGGTCGGCCTCGCGCCTTTTTTGATCACAATCCGCTGCCCCTGATAGCCCGCCTTAGCCAACACCGTGGAGAAGCTCGCCTTGGCCTTCGTGGCGGTGACCGTATTGAGTGCTTGCGCTGTATTCTGTCTTTTCATGGTGTGCATTCTAGCCTATTCGGTCAAAAAGGTCAATTCGATCAATGTAATGATCCTGTTGACGGATGCTGACTGTTGGCCGATGGAGTTTGCAAAAACCCCATGAGATGTCTAGAATTTACAAGCTTCCTTCGTCGTCCCTATCTCAGGTTCGATCATGGACAATCCGATGGAAGGGTGAGCGTCTCTGGAGGTGATGGGCCTCCGCGAGGGAGAGTTCTTATGACGCGTGGAGCTGAAAACCAGGATCAAACGAAGCTGACCCGGCTGGCGCATTACATCTGCTTCCAATGTCATGATCCGAGCGTATTAGGGGCCACCAAGCTGAACAAGATCCTCTGGTATGCGGATCTGATTGCCTACCTGAAAACGGGCAAGCAAATCACCGGAGAAACCTACATCAAGCAGCAGTTTGGCCCGCTTCCCAAACACATCTTGGGTGTCATCGAGGACCTTCAGGAGAGGAAAGACCTGGTGACGAGAGAGGTTCCGTTTTTCGGAAAGCAGAAGCGGGAGTACATCGCCTTGACCGAACCCGACATTTCCATGTTCACTCCAGAGGAAATCAGCATCGTCGATTCGGTGATGGACGTGGTCTGTCACAAGCACACAGCCGCATCGATCAGTCTGGCTTCTCATGATGTGATCTGGAAGCTGGCCGAGATCGGAGAAGAAATCCCGATGTATGCGGCGTTGGCCTCTGAATTAGGGGAGGTGACAGAGAAAGACATCCGTTGGGCGCAGAAGGCCCTGGCTCAGTCCTAGGGAAGGGCTAGCTGGTTCATGGCTTTTGCGCGGACGGTCATCCTTGAGCGTGTTGTTGAAGAGTTCCTCGAAGAAGAGAAAAGCAGCTACCCTCCACTTGAGCGGGTCTTTCGCGCCTTAGAATGGCGCATCGCTCGGCAACCGGAAGTCGGCGCGCCAGTACCCGGCACGAATCCCAAACGCTATATCGTTAAATCGTCCTACCGATTTCCCCTTCCGTTAGTGCTGACCCTCATGTATCGCTATATCGAAACCGAGATCGTGATTGAGCTGGCGCGGGTTGACGAGGATGCAGGGGAGTAACCCTCTGCCGTTCTAATCTCGCTGCCCTTCAAGGTCGGGCGACCTTGTTCGGTGAAAAAAGAGTGGCACGGGAAGCCCCCGGAGGGCCGAAGGCTTCCCATGAAGATGATCACCGCTTCAAGGTATGAGCGGCGATCCACGCCTTGGCCTCATGGGCGACGGTCAGCAAGGCCTCGAGATCGTGGAGACCAAACGAGGTCCCAATTCGCCAATTTCCAGACTGGTCCTTGAACGGGCGGGAAAAGATCGTCGAGAAGAACGGACCCTTCGGGCCGCTGTTCTGCCAGATCGTCGCCTTGATGTTTCCGCATCGCAGCCGGTTCGCGGGTTTGTTGTTGGTAGCCATCTGGTTTCCTCCTTATGTGAAATGAAGTTGGCTCTCTCGCAAGGCCAGGAGAGCCAACGCGCATTTCAGGGAGGAACTACGAGGCAGAGGCCGTTTTGCCCGCGGACCGGAGAGGAACAAGCGGCGGGAGTGACAGTCTTACTGGCGCGAGCGGTGCGCCTCGCAGGTGAATACCGGTCGGACGAGGCCGGCGGCGACCACAAACTGGTCCACGATGCGGTGCGAGAAGGGGGGGGGAGCGAGGGAGTTGCGTCGCGGGCCTTTCCCCTGGCACCTCCGAATAATACGACGGCCACTTGAGGCCACAAGGGAGCCTTGCTACAGTAGGTGGCTGGATTGGCAGAGGGGCGATCGTGGCGATGATCCCCACTTCTGAGGTGAGACGGAACCGCACGGATGGAATTTGAGTGGGATCTCTCGAAAGAGCTGGAGAACATACGGAAGCACGGGATCACATTTGCTGATGCGGTTGAGTCATTTTTTGACAAACACGGGTTCCTGCTGGTAGACAACAAACATTCTGTACGGGAAAAGCGGTACTATTGGGTTGGGCGAATCATGACGGGACGAGTCCTCACGACGAGGTTTACGAGGAGGGGGAGCAAGATTCGGATCATCGGGTCCGCCGAATGGCGCAAGTTTCGGAGGTTGTACCATGCGAGAACCAAGACTCAGTCATCTCAAGATCGATGAGAAGGCGACAGCCAAGATCCGACGGGGGCTCGCGCGGCATCGCGACGTGACGATCACGATCCATGTCGATACGAAAGGGTTGCACGCGCTCAAGGAAATTTCGAGGCGTACAGGGGTGCCATATCGTGGTCTCGTGACCCGGGTGCTTCAGGAGGGGGTGAAGGGGCGAGTGAGTGCCGAGGCTCGCCTCGATCGGCTGGAGCAGGAACTGAAGAAGGTGCGGCGCATCCTCGTCGCATAGCCCGAACAAAGCCCACCGCTCTGCTCCCCTTTACGCGGACAGGGACACCGCTCGAATCGAAGGACGCATCGGCTAACGCCGAAGGTCCTGTCCAACACGTAGCGTGTCATGTCGAAGACGGGAGCCGGATCCAGCACCCGAATCAGATCGGGATTCCAGGTGATCTGCATCTGATTGATCATCGTGATGGGCGTCGGCTTCCCCACGACCCCCAGCGGCACCTGCCCGTACGAGCGGGAAAACATCAGCACCTCCCGATCGAACATGGCCGCGTTGATTTCCTCGGCCGCGCCGGATTTCTTGTAATCTTCCGCAAACCGCTCAAAGGCCGCGGCCTGGGCCACGGCCTCCTTGAAGGCGTAAAAAATGCCGATCCCGGCTCGGCGCTGGTCGTCCATCACTTGCACGGCATCATTCAACCAGGCCGCGCTGCGCACCTGCTCCAGGGTCAGGATGAGCAGCCGGCGAATCGTCACGCGCCGGCGGACCGCCGCCTGGTTGGCGAGGAGATAACTGGGATAGAGGGCCTCGCCCCGCTTCCAGATGTTCCACCGTTCCATGACCGCGTCGACGGATCGTTGCGCGACCTCCATCATGCGGACCGCCTCGGCGTTGGCCGCAGCGCCTTCGTACACCAGCGCCTGCGACTCGATCTGCCGCAACTCCTTTCCGATGGCCTCCACTTTCCGCAAGAGGTACCGGGGCCGTTCCGGCACGTGCAACATGACGTCCACCGCCGTCAGCGCAAGGGTCCAGTAGTCCTTGGCCTGGGCCGGCGCCTTGTCTTTCTGGGCCAGCAACAGGAGTTCGACGGGATTCTTGTCGAGGAGTGTGGCGATGGTGATGCAGAGCTCGGGCTTGGGGATCTTGAGCCCGCGCCGGATCAGGTTCGCCTCCGGCTGCGTGATCCCGAGCTTGCGGGCGAGCGCGTAATCACTGCTCAGGTGAAAGCGCTGCTTGACCGCCTCGATGTAGGATGCAATCTCAGACAAACGTTCGCTCCCTCGTCCCTGAATTTCGTCATTCGTATCTCGTTATTCGTCTCTCGTGGGCGTGACGGGCGAGACGTGCGTGAAAGGCGCGACACGCAAAGATGAGACCTTCCCCTCGTCTCGCGTTTCTCGCTCGTCCCGCTTTTCTCGCCAGGCTCGCTCAAAGTGCGAGATACGCTTCACGAGAGACGAGAGACGGGGCCTCAAGCGGCCGACGAGACGGTCGGCCGATCCGACGACCGATCCAGCCCCCGCCAGAATTCTTCCAGATACTCGAGGACCGCTTCCATGCCGCGGCAGAAATCCACCCGGGTCTGCCGCGGCGGCTCGGCCGCGTCCGATCCGGTTGCGAGCGACGTCACGGCCTGCTTCATGGCGTCCTCGTGTGAGGCTTCGAGATCCCGATGAAAGGTGAAATAGGTCAGGTCCATGGCGGGATGGCGCTGCGTCCGCAACAGGCGGAGTCCCGGAATGAGATGGTCCCACATCGTGATCGCCATGTGCTCCAGACCGAACGAGGCACCCAGGGCCACGTCATGGTTGCCGTCGCTGTACAGCCGCTCCATCCCGTCCATATAGGCGCGCGTGGACGGCAGCATGGGCCGGCTCATGGATTCATGGACGTCCACCCCGACGGAGCGCAGGAAATCCCGGTACAGCAACTCATGCCGGTTTTTGGGGCGGCCGTCGCCGAGTTCCGAGTACAGGACCTTCGTCAGCTCGTCCGCGACCCCTTCATCTTCCGTATTGATGAGCTGCGCCATCAGAATCTTCGGAAAGAACCGGGCGAAGTTGTAGAACTCGACCGCGAACCGACGAAACTCCTCATCCGTCAGGTGGCCGGCCCGGAAGCGATCCAGATAGGCATTATTGATAGCCCCGTGGTGAAGCACAATCTCCCGCATCTCCTGGTAGAACGACATGATGCACCTCCCGGAAAACACAGGTGATGTGAAAAAGAACGGGCGCGCAACTCTCGTCTAGACCAGCCCAATACTATACCTGTATCTCGCCATCATCAAGACGGCAATTTTCTCACTTTATTTCAATACTTTCAACAAATTACGCATTAATTATGCCCCTCTATAATAACCCTAAATATTTTTCACTGATACGAACGAGTGATACATTTCTATTATCAATCAATATAATTATCATGTTATAGTGCAGCCAAGCTGAAAAAGCGCCGAGAAGAGAAGAGGGGGCACGGCCGGTCTTGCGGGTATCGTTTCAACAGGAGGCAACACCATGAGCGGCCCAATCGGCATTGACCACGTCACCCTGTGCGTCGAAAATCTAGCAGCGGCCGAGTTCCTGTTCACCAAGATTCTGGGCTTTGAGGTCATCTGGTCCGCCCGGGACGTGGGAACCGACCAATCGAGCATGGATACCCTGGTCGTGCAGCGCGGCCCGGTGCGGGTCGCCATCATGCAGGGGCGCGACAAGGCCATCAAGTCGCAGATCAACGAGTTCATCGAACAGTTCGGCGCCGGCGTGCAGCACGTGGCCCTGGAAGTGGACGACATCGACGCCGTGTGCCAGGAGTGGGAGCAGCACGGCGTGAAATTCTCCGGACCGATTAAGGAAGGTCGTGACGGCTTCGGTCCTTTACGCCAGCGCTTCACCTACCCGCTGTTTCCGGGCAGCGGCGTCTTTTTCGAATTGACGCATCGCCGGTCCGGTCAGGAGGAAGCGAAGACCTTCGTCAAAGGCACGGTGGAATCCCTGTACAAAGACATCGAGCGGGATCAACTGAACGGCGTCCATCAGACCATCATCGATTTCGACCGAGAGATGGCGCGAAACGAAGAATGGAAAAAGGCATCGTAGTGCTGTGCCCGGCCCCAGAGGAGGGGAGCCCCCATGTTCCTCATGAAAAAAGGAGCAGCGCCGAATCAAGCCCACGTCGGCATTCCGGACGGTGTCTACGAAGAAGAACATGGCCGTCGTGGATTCGGCGGCCCGGCCTCGCATCTGTACCGGCGGCATCCGCCGACCGGCTGGGTGCGGATCGAAGGGCCGTTGCGGCCGCGCGCCTTTGCCTGCGCCGAACTCTCCACGCCGGATCTCCGCACGCCGGACGCCGCGCCGCTCCCCATCATGAAGAGCGGGGATGCCGTCATCATGCTGTCGCGACGCACGCGGCCGATGCCCCATTTTCTCCGCAACAGCGACGGCGACGAGCTCTACTTCATTCACAAGGGCCGCGGCCGATTCGAAACGGACTATGGTATGCTCGGCTATGAGCCCGGCGACTATGTGGGCATCCCCAAAGGCACGACGTATCGCCTCATCCCGGAGGCCGGCGAGACCGTGATGGTGATCGTCGAGACGGCCGAGCCGCTGCGCCTTCCGGAACGGGGCCTGCTGGGGCGCCACGCCTTGTTTGACCCCGGCGTCCTGGTCTCGCCCGACCCGATGCCCCAGGCCCCCCGGCGCGCAGAGAAACGCGAATGGGAAGTGCGCATCAAGCGGTACGACGAATGGACGACGGTGGTCTACCCGTTCTATCCGATGGATGTCGTCGGCTGGAAAGGCGACCTCTGGGTCGCAAAGCTGAACGTGCGCGACTTCCGCCCGGTGACGAGCCCACGCTATCACCTGCCCCCGAGCGTTCACGCGACGTTCCAGGCGGGCGACGCCGGCCGTGTCATCATCTCGACCTTCGCGCCACGCCCGCTCGAGAGCGACCCGGCCGCGCTGAAGGTTCCCTTCTACCACCGCAACATGGACTACGACGAGGTGCTGTTCTATCACTCAGGCTCGTTCTTCAGTCGGGCGGGCATCAAGCCGGGGGCGATGACGCTCCACCCGCAAGGCATCCATCACGGTCCGCAACCACAAGCGGTGGCGGCCAGTAAGGGCAAGACGGAGACGCACGAAGTCGCCGTCATGATCGAATCGCAGCGGCCGTTCCAAGTCTGCGCGGACCTCGAAGCGGTCGAGCACAAAGACTATGCCCTAAGCTGGGGACGCTGAGGGAGCCCTCGATGAAACTGGTGACCTTTCAGGTGACGACCCCGATCGGCAGGTTCGCGCGGGCCGGCGCCCTGCGGAATGAGATGATCGTGGACCTCAATATGGCCCAGGCCCGACTGTTGACCGATCAGCGAGAAACCGTTCCCTACCGGCTGGCCCAGGCCACGGTCCCCTCGACAATGCTGGAGCTGCTGGAAGGCGGCCCAAGCGCCATGGCGGCCGCCCGTACCGCGCTCGACTATGCCGTCAAGCTGGGGGATCGGGCCGAAGGGCCCGACGGCGAAACGATTGGGTACCGGCGCAATCAGATCCGCCTCCTGGCGCCGATCCCGAACCCACCCTCGTTGCGTGACTTCATCGCCTTCGAGGAACACATAGCCGCCACGTCCAAGCGGCGCGGTCAGCCCATTCCGGCTGAGTGGTACAAGATGCCGGTGTACTATAAAGGCAATCATCGGACCATCATCGGTCCTGAGGACGCGCTCTCCTGGCCGCTGCAAACCACCAGGCTCGACTACGAACTGGAGCTGGCCTGCGTGATCGGACGCAAGGGGAAGGATATCGTCGAGGGCGAGGCCGAGGCCTACATCGCCGGTTATACCATCATGAACGACTTCAGCGCCCGGGACATTCAGTTCCAGGAAATGGCCTGCAGGCTCGGCCCCGCAAAGGGCAAGGACTTCGCCACCGCCATCGGCCCCTGCCTGGTCACGCCCGATGAAATTCCAGACCTGCGCGCACTCAGCATGATCGCCCGCGTGAACGGCACCACCTGGTCGAGCGGGCGGTTCGGAAGCATTCACTGGAGCTTTTCGCAGATGATCGCCCACGTCTCGCGCGGCGAGACGCTCTACCCGGGAGACCTCTTCGGTTCCGGCACCGTGGGCGGCGGCTGCGGCCTCGAACTGGACAAGTATCTCCAGCCCGGCGACGTCGTCGAGTTGGACATCGAACCCATCGGCACGTTACAGACCCGCGTGGTCGCCGCAAGCCCACGCGAACCCCGCGACCGATAACGGAGGAGACCATCCATGTCCGACATTGCGTTTCTCCATAGGCCCCAGCCCTCCCCAAATCCGAAGGAGTCACCCACGACGGTCGATGCCCAGCAGGAACGCCTCCTGACCGACCTCGCCGAACGGCACCGGACCTGGTACGGCGGCGCGGAGATCGACGGCAAGCTGAAGCACGTGATTCGGGATGCGCCAGAATCGAAACTGTCCGACTGGGACGCGCACCGCCTCCTCCGGCTGGCCCAGGCGGTCTATTTCGAGACGCACGTCGAGGTGGTCTCCGGTCATCACACGGCGACCTACCTGCGATTCGAGTCGATCGCGCAGATTCCCCAGCTCATGACGCTGATCGCGCGCGACATGGCGGATTGGCTCCGCCAGACCTATCACGACGAACCGATTCACGGACTGGTCGTGACCGCCTCCGCCGCGCGCCTCCTGGCGGAACGGGTCGCGGACATTCTCCGCGACGCCATGCCGATGCGCCTGGTGGTGACCCCCTATGAACACATCTCCGGCCGCATCGGCACGCAGATCATGGGCGGGCTCATTCGGTCCGGCGAGCGATTTGTGGCGCTCAATGACGTGACGACCCGCGGCAATTGCGTGAGCAAACTTGGGAAAGTGGTCACCGACGCCGGCGGGCTGCTGGCCGGCATGATGGTCTTCGCGCGCCGGGACAGCGGGCAGTTCCCGCTGATGGGCTCGCTCACGGCGCGCTATCCGTTTTACTATACGACGGACCTCTATATGCCGCAGTGGGAGCCGAAGAACTGTCCGATGTGCCGTGACGGCACCGTGCCGCTGATCGGATGGCAACACATTCCGGAATTATGAGCACGTCGTCGATCCCGCACCGGCCGCCACAGGAGCGAGACGGCGTA
>SWDL01000454.1 GCA_005116795.1 Nitrospira sp.
GATCCTCGCGAAATGCGAGGCCAAGAAGGACGGATACGATGAGGCCATTCTTCTCGATCCCGAGGGATATGTGGCGGAAGGGACGGGGGAAAACGTGTTCATGGTCCGCAAAGGGCAGATCAAGACCACACCCCTGACCTCGATTCTGGAAGGGATTACCCGTAACTCTGTCCTGCAATTGGCCAGAGAGACCGACATCCCGGCCGTCGAGGAACGGTTTACCCGCGACGCTCTCTACGTGGCCGATGAAGTGTTTGTGACGGGGACTGCAGCGGAACTGACGCCCGTGACGGAGATCGACGGGCGGCGGATCGGCCCCGGGGTGCCCGGTCCCATCACCAAGGCTTTGCAGAAGCATTTCTTCGAAATCGTGCGCGGGGAAGACCAGGCACACGCTTCCTGGCTGACGCGCGTCTGACAGCCCCACGCTCGCTCAGATCCTACTCAGGCAGAAGAGACCAGGCCGTTGGTCCCGACTGTGCGCTCGGGCTGGGCAGCACTCTATTTCGTTGCCGGGCTTGCCGGAGTGGATGGGGCGCCGGTGGGAGCGGGATCAGCGGCTTTGGTCTCTCCCGGCTTCTGGTCGGGGCCGGCGTTCTGTGATTCCGCAGGCTTCGCGGGAGCGGCAGGCGGACTGGCCGCCTTGTTCAGGTCGATGACGGTGGAAGAGAACGTGCGTTCCTTGGACAGGATGGCCAGGGTGAGGGACGTCACCATAAAGATGACGGCGGCGCCGACCGTGATCTTGCTCAGGAACGTGCCGGGTCCCCGGCTGCCGAAGACGGTCTGACTCGACCCGCCGAACGCCGCACCGATCTCGGCGCCCTTCCCGGATTGGAGGAGAATCGCCCCGATCATGATGAAGCAGACGATCAGATGGATGATGACAGCAAGAGTATACATGCGTGCCTTAAGGCGGTACTCCTATGAGAAACCTTGTGTCTCTGACGATGCGAGCGCGATGATTTTAGCAAAGGACTGAGGATCGAGACAAGCCCCGCCGACGAGTGCCCCGTCCACGTGCTGGGACGCGAGAAACGGTCCGGCGTTCGCGGCCGTGACGCTGCCCCCATATAAGATGCGGACGCCGTTCGCGACTTCGGCATCCCAGGTTGTGCTGATGTGGTGACGGATCGTCGCATGCACGGCCTCGGCCTGCAGGGCGGTCGCGGCTCGCCCCGTGCCGATGGCCCAGACCGGTTCATAGGCGATCGTGGTCGCGCGGATCTCTTCGGCCGTCAGGGATGCCAGACCGCCGAGCAACTGCGTGATGACGATCTCGTTCGTCAGACCCGATTCGTGTTGTGCCAAGGTTTCACCGATGCAGAGAATCGGGGAGAGCCGATGGCGAAGCGCGGCCCCAACCTTCTTGTTGAAGCCCTCGTCACGGTCCCCGAAATACTGCCGCCGCTCCGAATGACCGACGATCACGTAGCGGCAGTCGAGGTCGAGGAGCATGGGGCCGGAGACCTCCCCGGTGAAGGCGCCCTGGTCTTCCCAATAGAGATCTTGCGCGCCCAAGACGAACCGTCCGTCGGTCGGCAACACCCGACGCACTGACGCTAACGCCGTGAACGGCGGAGCCAGCACGACGTCGACCGAGTCCGTCCGAGTCACCAGTCGAGCCAGCTCGCGCACCAGCGCCTCGCCCTGCGAGGCGGTCTTGTTCATCTTCCAGTTGCCGACGATCAGGCGACGACCCACGGTTGTCTCTTATGGAGAGCAGTGGAACTGATGAGATGGTTGTCGCTTATGCGCGCTCAGGCAGCGCGTCCAATCCGGGGAGCGTCTTGCCCTCGAGGAGCTCCAGTGACGCGCCTCCGCCGGTGGAGATGAACGTCATGCTCTCGGATTCGCCCGCCCGGTGTACGGCATAGGCCGTGTCGCCGCCGCCCACGATGGTCAGGGCATAGGCATTGGCAACGGCATGGGCCACGGCAAAGGTGCCGCGGGAGTAGGCATCGACTTCGAAGACGCCCATCGGGCCGTTCCAGAGAATCGTCTTCGCGTTCTGAATCGCTTCCGAGAAGAGCTTCACGGAGGCCGGCCCGATATCCATGCCGTACCAGCCGTTGGGAATTTCCTGGACCGGCACGATCTTGCTTTCCGCTCCCGGCTCCCGGCTGTGCGCGACGACACAATCGACGGGCAGATAGAACTTCACGCCGCGCGAGAACGCATGCTGCTGGATGCCGCGGGCAAACTCCAGCATCTCGTCTTCACAGAGCGAATTGCCGATTTCAAGCCCCATGGCCTTGATAAAGGTGAACGCCATGCCTCCGCCGATGATGACCTTATCCACGCGCTTGCCCAGGTTCTCGATGACCTCGATCTTTCCGGACACTTTGGCGCCGCCGAGAATCGCGACGAAGGGGCGCATCGGATCGGCGAGCGCGCCTTCGAGGTACTCAATTTCCTTTTTCAACAGGTAGCCGGCGGCCGACTCCTTGATGAATTTGGTGATGCCGGTGATCGACGCATGGGCCCGATGGGCGGCGCCGAAGGCGTCGTTGATGTACACGTCGCCGAGCGCGGCGAGACGCCGGGAAAACGATTCGTCGTTGGTTTCCTCTTCCGAGTGGAACCGGAGATTTTCCAGGAGGAGCACATCGCCGGGCTTCATATGGGCGACCAGCTTCTCCGCGGTCGGGCCGATACAGTCGGGAGCGAACCCGACGTCCTTCCCGAGCAGCCGCTGCAGGCGCTTCTGGACCGGCGCAAGGCTGTAGCGGGGATCGGGTGTACCCTTGGGACGGCCGAGGTGCGAGCAGAGGATGACCTTGGCGCCTTCGTCCACGGCATGGTTGATGGTGGGCAGGGTCGAGCGGATGCGGGTGTCGTCCGTGATCTGCAGCGCGTCATCGAGCGGGACGTTGAAGTCCACGCGGATGATCACCCGCTTGCCGCGGAGATCGACGTCTTCAATCGTGCGCTTGCGGAAGTCCATAGATCGAGATGGCCTGCCGAGAGCCGCCTGAGGCTGCGGCTACGATTTCGACGCGAGGAACTTGATCAAGTCTCGCACCCGGCACGAATAGCCCCACTCGTTGTCGTACCACGCGATGACTTTCACCATTCGTTTGTCGATCACGGCGGTGAGCGGCGCATCGACCGTCGCCGAATGGGGATCGCCCTTCTGATCGATCGACACGATGGGGTCTTCGGAATATTGGAGGATGCCCTTCAGCGCGCCTTCCGCGGCCTTGCGGAAGGCGGCGTTGACCGAGGCCACATCGCAATCCTTCTCGGTTTCGACGGTCAGATCGACCAAAGACACGTTCGGCGTTGGGACGCGAATCGCGAGGCCATCCATCTTGCCTTTCAATTGAGGCAACACGAGGTGGAGCGCCTTGGCGGCGCCCGTGCTGGTCGGGATCATGGACATGGCGGCCGCGCGGCCGCGGCGGAGGTCCTTGTGGGGCAGGTCCAACAACTGCTGATCGTTGGTGTACGAGTGGATCGTCGTCATCACCCCGTGCTTGATTCCGACACTGTCAAGAAGCACTTTCGCGACCGGCGCAAGACAGTTGGTCGTGCAGGAGGCATTGGAGACGATATGATGGGTCTTGGGGTCATACGCCTGCTCATTGACGCCCAGCACCAGCGTCACATCCGGATCGCTCGCCGGGGCGGAAATGATGACGATCTTGGCGCCGGCCGACAGGTGCTTCCCGGCCCCTTCGCGATCGGTAAAGCGTCCGGTCGACTCAATGACGACATCGACCTTGAGATCTTTCCACGGGAGCTCTTTGGGGTCTTTCAGCGCCAGCACGGTGATCGGCTTCCCGCCGACCAGGATCTGGTTGTCCTTGGCCTCTACCGTGGTCTTGAGCGTCCCATGGACCGAGTCGTACTTGAGGAGATAGGCCAGGGTCTTGGCGTCGGTCAGGTCATTGATCGCCACAAACTGAAGGTCGGGGTCTTGCAACGAGGCCCGTAAGACGTTCCGTCCGATTCGTCCGAAGCCGTTGATACCGATTCGAATGGGCATAGGGGCTGCTCGCGTGATGGATGATGCGCGGTGATGGCTAAAAAAACCGGCCCGTGCCGCCGGGAATCGGATCGTAGCGGGATGCCTCAGGCTTGTCAAGAAATGTGCCGGTTCGAACTCGCTGGATGAGAAGCCGCATCGCGCCCGTGAGCGACCGGCCCGGAGGGCCGGATGAATTTCTTGGAGCAACCTGGTATATATGCAGCAGGGTTCCCAGGAGGGAGATTCCGTGAGGCATGGATTTGGAGACAAGAGCCTAATGGGGTTGTTGCGGACCGGTCTGCTCGTCGCCGGAATCGTGTGGAGCCTCTCCGAGGTCTTCGCCGGTGACGTCAGTACCATGTCAGGAAAAGTCGTCGCTATCAACCTGGCTGCAACCCCACCGGTCATCGTCGTCGAATCCAAAGGGAGGGGAAACGATCCCTTTGTGGTCGGCGCCTCGGTGGGGCCGGCGACGGACATCAGCCGAGGGGCCCGGAAAGTGCGGTTGGAGGATCTCAAGGTCGGGGAAACGGTGATCATCAGTTTTGGCCGGAGCGAGCAGGGACATGCCGCTCGGGCCATTCATGCCAAGTAGCGCATGCATCCGACATGCATGCGCGCGAATCACATCAGGAGTCTGAGAGAAGGAGGGACGTGTGAAGACGCACAGGGTATGGCTGGCGGTGGCGGTCGCGCTTTGTCTGGTCGGTGGGTGCACAGGGAAGGGCGAGGTGGTCGATCTGAACCTGGTCGGAGCTCCCGATAAGGATCTCCCGAAAGTCAAAGGCGCGGAGGGCCTCACGATCGCCGTCGGGGCCTTTGAAGATCTGCGGCCCGAACAGAAACGCCTTGGGAAGCGGACTCATTTAGGAGGTGGCGACACCTACTTTCAGGTGCCGGGAGGAAATTCAGCCGATGCCGTGGCGAAGATGGTCGGCGACTATCTGGCCGCAAGGGGCTGGCGCGTCGTCTCGGCGCGTAGCGGAGCGGCTCA
>SWDL01000455.1 GCA_005116795.1 Nitrospira sp.
GCCCGCGCCAGCTCTTGGTTGACCAGATTGTCTTCCACCAAGAGGATATGGGCGTCGAGCGACCGGGGCGCTGGAGCCGCCGCCGGCCGAGAGGCGGGCGTCTTCGAAACCGGAGCCCCTAAGAGCGAGGTGAGGAGATGGTGCAATTCGTGTTGGCGCACCGGTTTGGCGAGACAGGCGGACAGGCCGGCCATCTTGTCGGGGTCATCGAGCCCGCCCGAACTGAGTAAGACAAGGCGGGTCTGGGAGAGGACAGGTTCGGCCAGAATCCGGCGCGCCAGCGAGAGGCCGTCTTCGCAGGGCATGTGCCAGTCGAGCAACACAAGGGGATAGGGGCCGCCTTGCGCCGCAGCGACTTGGAGCAACGTAAACCCCTCCATGGCGTCGGTGGCGCAGTCGGGCTTCATTCCCCACAGGCGGGTTTGATGTTCCAGAATGCTCCGGTTCGTGGCGTTGTCGTCGACGATCAGTACCGGGACGTCGTGAAGACAGGCGGAGGCGGTGGCCCCTGAGACCGACTGAACGCCCTTCGGCAGCGGGATCGTGACGGTGAAGGTCGAGCCCTGGCCGGGGGTGCTGGTGAGTCGGACGTCGCCCCCCATCAGGTGGGCCAATTGCTTGATGATGGCCAGCCCGAGGCCGGTCCCGCCATGTATGCGGGTGTTGGAGCCATCCGCCTGGGAGAAGGAGTCGAAGATCTTTGCCTGGGCCTCGAGGGGAATCCCGATGCCGGTATCTCGCACGGACAGCGCTACCGTCCGGTCGTGGGAGGTCTCCCCGATGATGGCCACCTGGATCGCCACCTCGCCGCGCTCCGTGAACTTCACGGCGTTGGTGACGAGGTTGCTCAGGATTTGACGGAGCCGATGGGGATCGCCCTTCACCGTGAGCGGACGCTCGGGGGGGGGCCGGCAAACAAGTTCCAAGCCCTTCTTGTGGGCATGCTCCGCAAAGAGCTCGGCCACGTCTTCGACCAGCCTGTCCAGCTCGAAGTCGATCTGCTCCAGCGTCAGCTTGCCGGCCTCGATCTTTGAGAAATCCAAAATGTCGTTGATGATGGCGAGCAGGCTCTCACCTGACCGGTGGACCGTTTCGGCAAAGCGGCGCTGTTTCTCATTCAGCTCGGTGGAGAGGAGCACCTCCGTCATGCCCAGGACGCCATTCATCGGGGTGCGAATCTCGTGGCTCATGTTGGCCAGGAAACGACTCTTGGCCACAGTGGCCGTTTCCGCGTCCTCTTTCGCCTTCCGAAGCTCTTCTTCCACGGCTTTGCGGTCCGTGATGTCGATCATGGTGCCCATCATGCGAAGGGGGCGGCCTTGGTCGTCCCGCTGGACGACTTTCCCGCGTACCAGGACCCACAGCCAGTTTCCCGAGCGATGCCGAAGTCGATGTTCGACCCAAAAACCAGCAGTCTCTCCGCTAAGATGCTCGTCCAGGACGCGATCGATCCGGGATCTGTCCTCTTCGTGGATCCGTCCCCTCCAGTCTGAGATGTTGTTGAGAGGGATGTCGTGGTCCTCAAGCCCCAGCATTCGGACCCAGCTCGGGCTGTGGTACGCCTGCTGGGTCGGGAGGTGCCAATCCCAGAGCCCGTCGGAGGTGACCTCCATCGCCAACCGAAACTGCTCCTCGCTCTCGCGGAGCCGCTGTTCGACTTGCTTGCGTTCGGTGATGTCGCGAATGGAGGCACTGAAGGCCTCGCCTCCCGAGGTCGGGAGCGGCGTCACGGCGATCTCCACAAGGCACTCCGTTCCGTCTCGCCGGAGCGCGGTGACCTCGATGCGTTTGTTCAAGATCGGCCCTGTGCCGGTCGCGAGATAATGGCTCAGCCCTCGCTCGTGGGCATGTTGATGCCGTTCAGGGATAATCGTCTCTGATAATGTTCGCCCCATGGCCTCCTGTCGGGTCCATCCGAACGTCGCCGCGGCGCTGGGGTTCCATGCGGCGATCCGCCCGTCGGCGGTCATCGTAATCATGGCATCGAGTGCGGCGTCGATAATGGTTTGGGTCCGGATCTCGCTCCGAACGGCATGCTCCTTGGCGAGCTCGTTCACACGCCAGTAGAACAGCAAGGCCGCCGATTCTCCCAGGATGAAGGCGCCGTGGATGATCGCCCAGAGCCAAGGATTGTGAATGGCCGAGGCGTGGTTGTACACGAGAGATGGCGCGACCATGCCCATGAGGCCATGGTCCAGGACGACAAGGAGCAGTCCGATGAGAAAGGGGGCCCAGTCCTGATAGAGCACGATGACGGCCATCATGACGAAGAAGTGAAAATGCATCTCGATGTATCCGCCGGACAGGTGAACGAGCAATGCGGAGGAGGTCATGAGCCCGACGGTCGCCACGGCTGATCGGAGCCGAGCCGAGAGGGATCGGATGGTTGACAGGCCGGCCATCAGCGCCAAAGCGGCGCCGGCTCCGACACTCACCACAGGGCTTCGCCCCATCGCAAGTCCAAACACCGATAGCCCCAGCGCATGGAGGCCCAGCAGGCTGAGGATGACGCTGTGACGTATGGACCAAGTGTGCTGGTCCAACGAGCCTCCGGACGGCAGTAGACGACCGATCGTCGAGATGAGCTTCATCGATCGAGGGACAAGATCCATCACGATTGACCGCTATCGACAACAGGGGCTGAAGCTGAGAGTTCCGTCTCTTTCTCTTTGTCGGTTACGCACACGCGGTACTTGATGGATCGAAGGCGAGATGGTCGCAGGCCCGACGGAATGTGGACGACGTGCCGTCCAAGCCACCGTTCGAGAACGGTCTGCCGCTGTGCGGCGGTGAAAGGTTTGCTCAATCGGACAGGGCGATGTACCGCTCTCTGAGAGGCGGCAGGGAGGGAGAACGTGGGGGAAGGCTAAGGCGGCTAGGGGTACTTGGCCTCAATGGTGCTGCTGAGTCCTCCCCGGGCGGTGAATTCTCCCCTGACCTGGGCCCAGACGGGACGGCAGGCTCCGACCACATCCTGGAGAATTCGATTGACGGCGTTCTCGTAGAAGATCCCGAGGTTCCGGTAGGCGTGGATGTACATCTTGAGGGATTTAAGTTCCAGGCAGGCCCCGTCCGGCATGTAGTGCAGTCGGATGGTTCCGAAATCAGGCAGCTTGGTCTTTGGGCAGATGGCGGTGTATTCCGGGATCTCGATCGTGATTTCGTACCCTTTATATTGATTCGGGAAAGTCTCGATATCCGGCAGCTTCGCCGATATTCCGCTCTTCGCATGCCGCTCGCTGTAGCCGAATCGAGTCGAGGTTTTTGCTCCTCTCTTGCCTATCGCTTCACGCTTCACGCTTCACGCTCCTGGGCGCCAAAGCTCGCTTCGGAGCGCAGGCGCCTCACGGTTGTTTCATCCATTCAAGTTGCCCGATTTCTTCCAGTTGGTAGTACAACGTCACCCAGGGGCAGGTCATCTCAGGATAGACCTCGCAGAACCCTCCCTTTCGGACCCCACCGCAGGGACCATGGCTCATGAATTTCGGGCATTCGGCCTTGAGGGAGTCGTCTGGAATGGGGGGACGATTGTGGACGCCGCCGGCTTGGGCGTCCGCGTTGTCTTCTCCGTGGATAATGATTCGTCGAGGCATGGGCTCTTGTGGCCAGTCTATAACATCTTCCTCAGTTTCAGCAATTGATCGAGCAGTCTCCATCACAGCATACGAAGCGGAGACGTGAGACTGAGGGCGAGACCCATCACCACGACGGATCTGGCGGATACAGGTTTCTCTCGGTTGATTGTAAGGACAAATCAAGGGGTTAGGATGAAGCCCTTTAGGGCCATAGGCCTAAGGGGTGACCCTCGGCTAGGCCTTCTTTCGGGTAGGGTGGGGCTTCTGTTTGGTTGCACCGCGTTGGCATACGTTATACCATCAATCAGCTAGTATGGTCAGGGTGCTGTCGTGCTATGTCGTGATGTGAGGGAGAGGGGAGGAGTCAAGGGGTCTGCCGTGAGTTTCAAATTGACAAGCTTTTGAGGCCTTTGCTAGACTCACCCTCTCCAAGTCCCTGTTTCATCAAAAGAAATATCCTTCTCATGGATCAGAGAGCACGGGCCAGTGCGGGTGTCACTTAAGCCCCACTGGCGTGTTTATTTGGTGCATGTGATCGAGAAATAAAGGAGGCGGTTATGAGCCTGGATTATGTGAAGTTTACGCCCGGTTTCGAAAAGTTCATGCCCAAGGAATATCGGGACATGGTCGACCATGGCCCGTTCGGTAAGAAAATTTCGGTGTCGCAGATGGGAAGCTTTAAGGAGATTCTCGAAGAGCATCCGATGTGCGCCGGTTGTGCGATGACCCTCTTTATCCGCCTCGCCATCATTGCATTCCCCAACCCGGAAGATACCATCACCGTCGGCACCGCAGGC
>SWDL01000456.1 GCA_005116795.1 Nitrospira sp.
ATCATCCGCTCTACGGCCATCATCTCCGATGGGCCCTGACCGAGTGGGGATGGGAGGTCTTGTGGGGAGACAACCCGGGGTTCGCCCTGAGGAAGAACCTTGCGTCCGATGCCAAAGTGTTGCTGACCGGGTTTCAGTTTGCAGACATGACCGGAGCGGAGTTGATTCAGCGGATGGCGCGAACTAATCCCAATCTGGCGGCGGTCATGATGTATCGATCGGACGCTCCCTTCCCGCTGTCGCGGCCGGAATTCGTGTCTCTACCGCTTGTGGGCATCCTGCGCAATCCTCTGAACGCCGATGTGACGGAGCGCATGATTCGGAGAGCGTTCTATTGGAGTGTCATCCCTGATCTCCGGGTGATGCTGTCGATCTTCGCGGAGATGGAGCTGTATGGGCTGGTGGGAGGTTGAAGAATGGACGACGCGCTGTGAAGAAGGATCCCAATGATGATTATTCGGCTCAACGCAGATTCGTGTGGGTGAATTCTGCTCATTTCTTAGGCAAGAAGGCCGTGAGAATCTTGAGCCGCAGGTACTCTTCATCTCGATAGCCGTAGGCGCGCCGTTGAATCACGCGGATCTTGTTATTCAGTCCTTCGACGAAGCCGAGCTTGACCTTGTTGCGGGGCGGGCCATACGCCGCGATGCCGTCCCAGTGTCGTTCAATCAGGGCGGCGAACCGCTCGAAGGGCCTGAGCCGTTGCCATTTGAGCGGCTCGCGCCAGCGGGTGAAGAACTGGCGGGCCCACCCTTCCCGGCGATACGACCACAGTTGTCCGAACTCCTCCTTGAGCAGGTAGGCCGTGGCCAAGCGCTTGTTGGCCCGCAGCAGCTTCCGAAGCGAGCGGCGGCCGGCCAGCGTGAGATTGGCGCGGTGGGAGAGGAGCGTGTCGCGCTGGCCCTTGATGAAGGCCCGGTCCTTCGCCGCCACCCGCTGGTACTCGGCCCGGCGGACCTGATCCATCGCGTCGGCCAGATGACGCAGGATGTGGAACTTGTCGAACAGCACCTGGGCCTGCGGCGCATGGGCCTGCACCGAGTTGCGGAAGGCGTTCCACATGTCCATGACCGCCAGCCGGATGCGGGCGGTCTTCTTGGGGCCCAGAGCGAGAAAGAACCGATCCAGGTCGGCTTCGGTCCGTCCCTGTCCCCCGACCCAGATCGGGCGTCCGCGCTCCAGGTCGCTGACCACGATGCGATACGTGTGGCCCTTTTTGATCGACAACTCATCCACGCCGATGAGCCGGGGGGCTGGCTGGGGCGTCTTGGCCAGCCAGGCCCGCATGTATTGGGCGTCCAGGTCCTTGACCGTGTGCTCATGCAGGTGCAGCAGCCGGGCCACGGCCTTGTTCGACATGTCCCGACACAAGGTGCCGACGTGTTGGGCAAACCGGTGCGTATAGCGCGGATTCTGCGCCAGCCAATCCAGCCGCTCCACCTTCACTCCCTGACAGCGCGCGCAGGCCACCCGCCGTTGCTCAAACGACAGGGAGAGGCGCCAGCCCGCCGCATCGGTATCCCGCACCCGGCGTGTCGTGCGGTCGTAGAAGGTGCGGTGCCGCCTCCCACAACCGGAGCACACGGCCGTTTTTTTCGCCGGACGAGGACTACCAGTCGGGCGTGGGGATCGCCAAAGATCCCTTGCAGTCGGCTGCGCGCACGGAATCCTGGGAAGGAGAACAACGCGGAGAGAGTCTGGATACGCTTCATGATGGCTCCTGGCTATACACCGCCAGGAGTCTGCCACAGATCTCGGACAAGATTCGAGTGTGGGACGATCAAGCCACACCGCAGGCTGGCGGCGGGGTTGGAGAAGAAGATGCTCTCTCATTGACCCACTCCAATCTGCGGAGAGCCGATTATTCAGACTACGAGGCGATCGCTCCTGAAGGCCTGGCTTGGACTGGCGATAGGCCTGGTGGCTGACCCGCGAGTAAGAGTCTTCGCCATTCCGAAGGTCCCTTAGCAGCGATCTCCTTCAACAACCGTCACGATCCACATTCGGCGGCAGCCGCTGATCTTGCCTGCGGTTTCGACAAGTATGGGATAGCAATGGGTTGTGATAGTCTTATCTGGCTTCATGAGGCATTTGCTCACGGCTCAATTTCCGATCTACTCAAGGGGAGATCGCATGGATTCACCAATTGAGGTGGAAACCGAAGATGGACGTGTCAGTAGCATGTCTGTGGCTGATATTGTTGCAATGTGGACGGGGAGACGTGACGATCCGTGGAAACTCGCTCTCGTTCAGCGGGACTTGGTATGGGATGAGTATCGAATGGCGCGACTCCTTGATTCCCTTATACGAGACTACCCGATTGGAACAATCCTCCTCTGCAAAACCCAGGAAAAGACGAAGGTCCTTGTACGGGAAAGCAATGTGCGAAAGGCAATGTCCGATGAAGGCGCCTGGCAATTGCTTGACGGTCAGCAGCGGACCTTTGCAATGGCGGCCATTTTTTCGTCACGAAAGCCAGAGATAGGCCGATTTTACTTGCACATGTCTTCTGCTCCGCTGCCTGAGCTGGAGGTAAAAGGCAAGGACAGGCGCATCCATGAGTACATTAGGTGGCAGACGACTGTCGAGACACCTGACATCCAGGGATCTAGCCGTTCGGCTTGGGATCGCAAGTTCTGGCTAGACCTCGCCAAGTTTGGTGACTGGCTCCTAGACGGTCACGACTGTCCAGGTGGTGACACACTCGTTCAGTGTAGTCCCGAGAATTGGCGCGAATGGCTAAAGACCATCGATGCCGAATTCGATGGTATCCTTCCGGGCAAAGAAGAAGAATTTCTGAACCGCTCTAAAGCACTGGTGCGAGCTTGGAACACGAAAATTCCTGTTCAACGCGTCGAGCTCGAGTCAGCGGATGAGGTCTTGCAGGTTTTCAGCCGCCTGAACCTTGAGGGCGTACGCACATCAGCTGCCGACATCTTTTTCGCAGGCGTCAAGACGCTTTGGCCAGATGCCGAGGAAAGTCTCCAGAGGACTGCGGAAAAGGCCAAGGTGCTCGATCGTTTCGCTGCGCTTCGCCTTGTGGCGCGCGTCGCCAGCTACAATCGAAACGAACAAGACATCATTCCTCTTGATCTGAAGCGCCTCAAGGGACGCGAAGGAGAAGAAATTGTTAGAGGTATGCAGGATCTCGTAAGTTCTGAGGAAAAGCAAGGGCGACTTGAGGTCCTTGGAAGGGAACTTAAAAAAATCCTTGGCTACGCGCTGCATTTTGTCGATCCGCACCTAATGGATCATGTCTTTTGTTGGGCAATGGAGAACAAAGACCTTGAGCGGTTCGACCTCGCAGAGGCAGTCGACTACCTATTTGGGGGGACCGCGTTTCGCTTGTATCCTGTGTTTGGAGACGGTTTTTCTAGAAAGGCTTTCAAACTATGCTTCGCCAACGGGCGCGAGTCTCGGGAGTTCCCATTGGCGCAGACGCTCGAGATGCTGAAAAATGAGTGGCCTAGTCTGTCATACTCTCGAAGTCGGATACCACACGCGCTAACTATCGAAGACAAGCGATCGATCGTGGGCGAACGACCCCACCTTTTCCTCTCATTGGTCCAAAATCTTCCCTATGCGTTACCTAAAGGACGACAATTGGATTGGGATCACATCTATGCACAGTCTCTCGCCCATCGCATGAAATGGAAGGGGCCGAATGCTCAATGGAAAAGTCAGTACCATGAGGACTGTTCGTATGTCTGGAAAGCGGGAAACCTTTGCGCGCTTGACTCAATTCTGAATCAGCAGTTACAGGATAATCGGCCCACCAAAAAGTTGCCATTTCTGAAAGAGAAACTTCAAGCTGGAGAGCTCTGGCCACCTGATTTGTTCCTATCGGATGAGGAGAGACACATGCTTCTCGAAGCGGATGAACTAATCGAAGAGCGTAACATTAACGATGGCATGACATCGTTCAAGCGTTATGTAGAGTCGAGGCAAGACCGAATCTGGCAGGAAGCCCTCCCGCGCTTCCCGAAACTCCAAGTCTTTCTGGACCTTTTAGTGCCGAGTTCAG
>SWDL01000457.1 GCA_005116795.1 Nitrospira sp.
GACGGCCTATCCGACCAGCGAGAAAGTGCCGGCGGCGATGTTGAAGGAAGGCTTCGCCTACCTGGCCCTCAAGGATCCCAAACGCGGGTCGACGTTGCTCAAACAAGTGGTCGATGGATTTCCGAAGAGTCAGGAGGCGGGCAAAGCCTCGGCGAAATTGTCGCGGCTCAGTGTGTCTCCGTAACGGGTTCGAGAGGCGAATTCCCATGACGTTCAGACATCATTGTGCCCAACTGGGTCCTGCGCTGCTGCTCCTATCCGGGTGCGCGCTCCATGCCGACATGCTGGAGCTCAACAAGGAAGTCCAAAGCCTGAAAGGGAGTCAGGAGCAGGCCGTCAAATCGCAGGCTCAGGTTGTCGAGCGGATGAAGGAGATGGAGAACCGCCTGCGTCTCGACGAACTGCAGGCGCGTCTCAAGGACCTTGAGACGCGTCTTGCACGGATCGAAATCCAGCCGACGAGTTCCGTGGCGAGTTCGGGGCCGGCAAGATTGCTGCCTGCGCCTGTCCCCGAGCCGACCAAGCCGGAGCCGTCTCGGCAATCGAAGCCCATCGATTTGCCGGCGGGAACCGACGGCGGGTTCATGGTGCCCGGCACCCCCGACATCAGCCCGACATCGGCGTTCAATTTGGCCTACAATGATTACCTGAACGGCCGGTATGAGCTGGCCGTGTCGGGCTTCCAACGGTTCCTGAAGGATTTCCCGAGCACGTCCTTGACCCCGTCGGCGCACTACATGATCGGGGAGTCGTACTACAGCGCGAAGGACTTTCCGAAAGCCATGCTGGCGTTCGAGCGCGTGATCAATGAGTTCGGTCAAAGTGAAAAGGTGCCGCCCGCGTTGTACAAGCTGGGTGTCTCCTCGGTGGAAACCGGGGATGCCGTGCGCGCGCGCGAATACTTGAAACGAATCATCGAGAAGTTTCCCACCTCGGAAGAAGCCAAGCTGGCCAAGAATAAGCTGGCGGCCCTTCGTTGAGGACGACGCGATCCCGCTTCATCCGGTCTTCCGCTGAGAGGTCCGTGGCCCGCAGTTGAATCCATGTCTGTGACGCCGTCTGATCAGAGTCTGCTCGCCGCACAGGGGAAAGTCCGTGTCTTACCCGGCGACGTGGTGAGCCGCATTGCGGCAGGGGAAATTATCGAGCGGCCGGCTTCGGTGCTGAAGGAGCTCATCGATAACAGCCTCGATGCCGCCGGTCGCCGCATCCAGGTCGAGGTGTCGGAGAGCGGCAGCCGCCTGATCCGCGTGACGGATGATGGGGAAGGCATGACGCGCGAGGACGTCACGCTGGCGTTTGAACGGCATGCGACCAGCAAGCTTCGGCGCGAGGAGGATTTGTCCACCATCGCGACGCTGGGATTTCGCGGGGAGGCGCTGCCGAGCATCGCGGCCGTGTCGAAGGTGAAGGTGTTGACGGCCCGGAAAGATCAGGTTGTGGGGACGCAACTGACGATGGCTGGCGGCGTGGTGACCGCCTGCATCGACGCGGTGGCGGCGCCCGGTACGCAGATCGAGGTCGCCGAGTTGTTCTATAATACGCCGGCGCGCCGCAAGTTTCTGAAGGCGCCGCCGACCGAGTTTTCGCACCTCTGTCAGATGGTTCAGCAGGCCGCGCTGGCCTGGCCGGAGGCGCAGTTCCGGCTGATTCACAATGGGCAGGAAGTGTTGGCCTATCAGGGTGTGGGGAGTCGGCGAGACCGGATCCGCCAGGTCTATGGCGCGAAGGTCGCCGATCATATGGTCGAGGTCGGCGAGGAACGTGCCGGGCTGCGGCTGGAAGGCTACGTGATGAAGCCGACGGCGGTGCGCGCCGGACGCTCACCCCAGGACATTGTCGTCAACCGGCGCGCCGTCAAGCATCCGGCCATCCTCCATGCGCTCTATGATGGGTACGGGTCGTTCCTTCCCAAGGGGTGCCATCCGGTCTTCGTGCTCTTCCTCGATGTCGATCCCGGACGGGTGGACGTCAATGTGCATCCCACCAAGCGGGAGGTCCGATTCGCCGACCCGGAACTGCTCCATCAGACCATCAGGCACAGGGTCCGGCAGGCGGTCGGGCGCTATGCCGAGGGGATGGCCGCGCCGACCTTTTCCTCTGCCGGTCTGACGGGCGCGGCGCCGAGCGAGATGGCCGTCAGTAACGTGCTGGACCTCAATGCCCAGGTCACGGCATCGGACAACGGCCGCGCCTGGGGGGCAGGACCAGCCGCCGTCGTTCCGCAAGTTCAGGAGGCCATACAGCCCTACCTGGGTCGGACGGAGTGGGGCGTCACCCCGCTGGGACAATTGGATCAGACCTTCCTGGTGGCGCAGGTCGGACCGGAGCTCCATGTGGTCGATCAACATACGGCTCACGAGCGGGTGCTGTTCGAGCGACTGACGCGCGGCTGGCAGGAGCGGCGGCCGGTCGTGCAACCGCTCTTGATTCCGGAGCCGCTCGAGCTGCCTCCGCATCGGGCTGAGCTGCTTTGCCGTCATCTCGGGGAGCTGGAACCGCTGGGTCTTCATGTCGAACCCTTCGGCGCATCGGGGTTTCTCATCCGGGCGGTGCCGGCTGAACTCGGCAAGCTGGATTATGCCGCCTTCGTCGAGGAGCTGTTGGATGACCTCACGGAATGGCACAGCTCCACGTCGCTGGACGCCCGTATCCGGCCGGTCTTGGCCTCGTTGGCTTGTCATGGGGCCGTGCGGGCGGGTCGTTCCATGGAGTTGCCTGAGATCCAACGCCTGATCGTGGACTGGGTGCAGGAAGGCATGCCCACGACCTGTCCCCATGGTCGCCGGATCGCCCTCCGCTTGTCGACGGACGAATTGGGCCGTATTTTCGGACGATCATGATCCCTTCGGTCACTATCGAAGTATTGAGAGCGCGACGCCCGCTGGTGGCCCTCCTGGGTCCGACCGCGGTCGGAAAGAGCCGGATCGGGATTCTGGTGGCCAACTCACTGGAGACCGAGGTTCTGACCGCCGATTCCCGCCAAGTGTTTCGCGGGATGGATATCGGCATGGACAAGCCGTCCGAAGCCGAACGCCGGGGGGTGCCCCATCGACTCATCGATCTGGTCGCGCCGAACGAACCGTTCAATGCCGGGATGTATCGCCGCCTGGCGATGCAGGAGATCGAGCGTGTGTACGCGGCCGGACGGATTCCCCTCGTCGTCGGCGGCACCGGGCTCTACGTGCGGACGCTGATTCGGGGGCTCTGGTCCGGTCCGGCGGCAGACTGGTCGATGCGGACTCGATTCATGGATCAAGAGCGAGAGCAAGGGCCGGGATTCTTGCATCGTGAATTGCGGCGCGTGGACCCAGAGTCGGCTGCGCGACTTCATCCCAGGGATCTCGTGAAGATCGTGCGCGCACTCGAGGTCTCTGCCCTGTCTCATCGGCCCTTGTCGGACGTCCATCGGGAGCATGGGTTCAAGGACCGTCCCTTTACCGCGCTCCTCATCGGCCTGAATCGAGACCGGGCGGCCCTCTATGGCCGGATCGACGAGCGGGTTGAGTCTCAAGTCTCCAAAGGCCTCATTGAGGAGACTCAGCGTTTGCTGTCGGAGGGCCATGGGCGACAGCTCGGATCGATGAAGGGCCTGGGGTATCGGCAGATCGCCGGGTACCTGGTGGGGGAGTACGACTATGCGGAAGCGATCCGACGGCTGAAACGTGATACCAGACATTTTGCGAAGCGGCAACTCACATGGTTCCGGAAGGAACCTGATCTGCGCTGGCTGATGATCGACGAGAGGGAGAGTCCTGAGGATACTGCTGAACGGGTGGTGGCCGTGATCCAAGAGTTTCTCGACGGCCTCTCGACGTCTGAGGCGCCGGTTTGCGCCAGGCTCTCGACGACAGCTTTCCTGCAGGGAGCCGGCACGCACGCGGGCGGCTGAAACGGGACCGGTCCCACGTGGCCGAGATCGAGGGAGGAACGAC
>SWDL01000458.1 GCA_005116795.1 Nitrospira sp.
GGAGCCTTGAATTCCGGCTTCAGCCAGACCACCTGCGATGACGCCGGGATCAAGTCCGGCGTCCCGGAGCGAGTTGGTCAGAGTTTTCCGTCGATGGGCGAAGGCCGCGCGGACGATTCGGAGGAAGTGGGCATCGTCGGCTGGTTCGGTGAGGCTGTCCTTGCGTACGGTGAGCGTGAGGACCGCCGATCCGACCTCGGGAGGCGGCTGAAAGCAGCCCGGCGACACGGTAAATGCCAGGCTGGGCACCGTCCACCGCTGAGTACTCACCGAGAGCGACCCGTAGGTCTTGCCGCCCGGCTTGGCCGCCAGCCGGCGGGCCACTTCGGTTTGCAGCATGAGAATCAGGCGATCGAACCGGTGTCGGGACTCCAGGAGTCGGAACAGGATGGGGGTGGAGATATTGTACGGCAGGTTGGCCACGACCACGGTGCCCTCCGGCAGGCGTTCGAACGGGAACTCCAGCGCGTCGCCGATCCGCAGATCGAGATTGTGGACATTCGAGAACGTGCGCGACAGATACTCCCCCAGCTGCGCGTCGACCTCGACCGCCACGACGGTCTTGACCGCTCGACAGAGCGCGCCGGTCAACGCCCCGCGGCCCGGGCCGATCTCCAGGACGGTCTCGTCCGGCCGGAGGTGAGCCAGCGCGATGATCTTCCTGATGATGTTCGGATCGGTGAGGAAATGCTGGCCGAGAGATTTGCGCGGGCGGGGCAGGGAGGAAGTCACGGGTCAGTGATAGCGGGTGGATGATCGCGATCGTGTGGCTCGCTCGACGGCCAATCTCGCGGCCAGCGTGATCGCCTCCAGCAGACTCCCCGGATCGGCGATGCCTCTCCCGGCGATGTCGAACGCGGTGCCGTGATCAACGGACGTCCGGATGATGGGAATCCCGACCGTCAGGTTCACGCAGGTCCCGAAGGCCACGAGCTTCAACGGAATCAACCCCTGATCGTGATACATGGCCACCACGCCGTCGTAGGCGCCCTTGGCCGCCTTGCCGAAGAGCGTATCCGCCGGAAGCGGATTGCTCGCCTGAATGCCCGATCGTCGGGCGGCTTCTGCCGCCGGCAGGATGGTCGTCTGCTCCTCGTCGCCGAAGAGGCCGGCTTCGCCGGCATGGGGATTCAACGCCGCCACGCCGATGCGCGGTTTGGCGATGCCGAACAACTCACGTAGCGCGCGATGGGCCAAGCGAATGGCCCGTTCAATCCGCTCGACGGTGAGACGGGCCGGGAGGTCCTTGATCGCCACATGCGTCGTGACGAACATGATCTTGAGGGGGCCGCCCAGAATCATCATGCCCACTTCCGGACTCTTCGTCAGCTCCGCCAGCAGCTCGGTGTGCCCCGGGTAGGCATAGCCCGCGAGATTCATCGCTTCTTTGTTGATGGGCCCAGTGACCATGGCGCCGATGCACCCGAGTTCCGCCAGCTCAACGGCCTTCTTGATGAACGCGACGGAGGCCGCCCCGGTGGCTTCCCCCACCGTGCCGATCTTGAAGGATGGAAGCGGGCGGTCCAGCGGGTCCAGCACCGGCATGACGCTCGGTCGCCATGAGATCGACTCATGGTCCGTGACCGCCGTGACCGTCAGCGGCAGCTTGAGCGCGCGGACCGCCCGCTCCATCACCGGCTTCGACCCGATGACAAGCGGCCGACACTGCCGATGGACCGCGCGCATGGCGCAGGCCTTGGCGACGACCTCCGGACCGATTCCGGCCGGATCTCCCATCGTAATCCCGAGAATCGGCCGAGGGTCTTGCGCGGGCCTTCTTCGCTTACGAACTCCAGGCATAGATGGTGAATCCAATATACAAGATGGCGCCGCTGGCCAGCAGCCAGGGCCGCCAGTGCCCACCCCTCAGGAGCTGGGCGAAACAGAAGAATCCCGCGATCATCGCGAGCCCCATCGTCACGAGCGCGGAAGGACCGAGGGTCCAACTGGTGCCGATGAGCCCGATGGTGACCGGAAAGGTGCCTTGGAACACCATCGCCCCCGTGACGTTCCCGACCGCTAAGGTGTCTTTCTTTTGATAGAGCCACAGGAAGCTATTGGACATCTCCGGCAGTTCGGTGGCCAGCGGGGCGATGAGCAAGGCCAACAGAAGCGGCGACACATGGAGCTGGGTTGCGATCCCCTCGGCCGCGCCGACAAAGAGATGGGCCCCGGCCGCCAGTCCGACCAGCCCGATGAGCCCTTGCAGACCGATGAGAAAATAGGACGGGACGGCGCTCCGCTTGGCGAAGAACAACGCATCCAGATGAGACTCCCCTTCATGCTCAGCCCCGAACTTGATCTTCATATAGTACAGATACATGAGGATTAAGACGACGCCGGCCCCATAGTGGACGGCCGGTGAGGGGATAAACGCGCAGGCGATGGCGATGCCGTATCCCACGAGAAAAAATCCGAGATCGGTCCGGACTTCTGTGTAATTGAGTTTGAACGAGGCCGACCGCTTGCCCATCCGCGCATACAGCAAAAGCAGCCCGGCCAGGATCGGCACCACCAGCGTGCTGAGCATGAAGGGCGCTCCGAGAATGGCCCCCAAGCCGACCTCGGCCCGCTCCTGCCCCTGGCCGAAAAAAATGGCGATGATGGGAATGGAGGTTTCCGGCAGCGTGGTCCCCACCGCCGCGAAGATGCTCCCGACGGCCCCCTCCGACACATGCAGGCGCTTCCCCAACCATTCGATGCCGTTCGTGAAGAGCGCGCAGCCGCCTAAGGTAATGACCACGGAGGCCACGAACAGCACCGCATACAGGGTGACGCTCATCGGGCCCGACGAGACCGTCTCACGGGTCCTCCCTGTGCTCGAAACACCTCCATGACCGACTCCATGATCTCCCGCACCGGCCGACCGGTCTGCTCCGCGACACGCCGGCAATCCTGGTACTCCGGCGCCGCTTTCTTCTCACCCTTTCCCAGGTCGGCGACTTTGACGCGGACCGTCTCCCCACCCAACTGCACCGTCTCGATGCGTCGGGGCAACAGCCGACGGCGCAGGTCCTGAATGCGCACACCCAAGGCGGTCGTCTCGCGAAGGATCACCGTGGCCACCTCCTCGGCCTTCTCCGGCGCCGCCAGCGCGGTGAGCACGACGCCGGGACGGCTCCGCTTCATCGTCACCGGCGCGAGCGTCACATCCAGCGCCCCGGCCGCCAGCAATCGATCCATGACGGTGTCGTAGGCCTGCGGATTCATATCATCGAGATTCGTTTCAATCTGCGTCACGGTATCCTGCTCATGGACGCCGACAGGCGTGACCTCTCCGAGAAAGACCCGCAGGACATTCGGCCAGCCTTCCGGATCGGCAGTACCCGCGCCATAGCCGACTGAGGTTACCCTCATCGGGGGAAGCGGGGCAAAATCCCTGGTGAGGATCCGCACCAGCGCCAACCCCGTCGGCGTGGTGAGCTCCCGCGCGGGCCCGGCGCTGTAGACCGGCACCCCCTTGGCCAACGCCGCCACCGCAGGGCCAGGAACGGGCAAGATCCCATGTGATGACCGAATGGTCCCCGCGCCCACATTGATCGGCGAAGCGGTCACGGACTGCACACCGAGAAGATGACAGCCGAGGAGGCCGCCCACCACATCCACGAAGGAGTCGAGCACCCCGACTTCATGAAACGTCACATCATCGGCGCCGGCTCCGTGTGCCAGGCCTTCAGCCTCTGCCAGGCTCTGGAACTCCTGTCCGGCTCGGTCCTTGACGGACGCCGGCAACCGACTGCCTGAGATCATCCGTCGAATCTGTCGCAGCGAGAGCGGCGCGCGCGCGGCCTGATGAATGACGACGTCGACTTTGGTCGCATGCAGGGCGCCGCGCAGGACGGCCGTGGCGCGCAATCGGTAGCCTGTGACCGGCAGCGCGGCAAGCCCGCGCGTCAGATCCCGCAGGGGAAGCCCTGCATCGACGAGCGCCCCCAGCACCATGTCGCCGCTGATCCCGGAAAAACAATCAAGATGGAGATGCGTCACGGAGTCTCACTCGAAGCATCATGTCACGCGCGGCCAATCTTAGCTGAATGCATGCGCGACGGCAACGCACGCTGTGACGCGATTTGTTGACAGCCTGTCGCCCCTATGGTATCCCCACAGAAGCGACATCAACATCCGACTCATCCCGATCACCTCCCCATCGCCGGACCCACGCCCATGAAGCCCATGAAGATTGTTCACCCTCGTCTCCGGCCCGTGAGGCATCTCAGAGCCTGGGCCGCCCTATTCGCCCTTTGTCTTGCGACCGGACTCCTCGCCACCGACGGGTTCGCGAAGCGTCAGCCGCGCGAGGTGCGGCAGCCTGACTTGAAGATCCTCTCCGTGGCCCTGACACCCGCGCCCTATGCCCCAGCGGCAGGTCCAATGGAAATCGCCGTTGAAGTGGAACTGCCGCAAGCCCTCCAAGGCGACACCCTGTTGGAAGTGACCTCGTTGATCACCTCGCCGTCCAAGCGATCGCTCCGATTTCTGGCCGACCGGCAGCCGATCAAGCAGATCGTGACGCCGGTCCCCTCCGGAGCGGCGACGAACTCGGACGCCAAACCGCGCGCGAAT
>SWDL01000459.1 GCA_005116795.1 Nitrospira sp.
CGATCTCATCGAGAAAGGCCAGTTCGACGAGGCCATTCCCTGGTTCGAAAAGGCCATGCATGCCAGACGGTACGAAAGTCCGGCGTTTCCACACCTCAACGTGGGCCGGGTCTACGAGCGAAAAGGCCAGTGGGACAAGGCGATCGAGTCCTACAAGCAAGCCCTAACGTTGAATCCGAACTACGCGCTGGCGAAGCGGGCCTTGGGCCGCTTGATGGGGATGTTGAACTGAAAGAATTTCCTCATTTCGCGATGTACGATTTGGTGATTTTCCGGAACTGAAATACTTCACCAAATCACCAATTGGATAAATCGTACTTTCATGAATAAGACCGTGCTGGTCGCCGTCAGCGACATCTTTTTCTACACCAAGGTCCGCGATGCCTTGTTGCCGGCCGGTTTTCGGCTCGAGCGGGTGCGCGCCCAGGAGGAGATCGCCGGCAAGACCGCCGGCTTCCATCCCTGCGCGGTCATCCTGAACATGAATGAAGATCAACTTGATGCCTTTCAAGCCTTGGGCCAATTGCGGGAGGGCGACCCGGCCGACCACGTGCCGGTCCTCGCGTTTGCCAACCATGAGGAAACGGACACCTGGCGACGCGCGAAAGAACTGGGCGTCACCAAGATCGTCTCGCGGAACGAGTTTTCTGCGAGAACCAGAGATTTGATTGAGGAAATGCTCGGCACGCGATGACGCCATCCCCACTCCACGAGCAGCATGCGAAACTCGGCGCCTCCTTTGCGGAGATCACCGGGTGGACCATGCCCACACAGTATGGCGACATCGCGGCTGAACATAGGGCAGTGCGACAGGCCGTCGGCATCACGGATCTGTCCCATCGTGGCCGCCTTCGCGTGACAGGTGACGATCGGACCAAGTGGCTCCAGAGCATCATCAGCAACGACATCCTCCCGCTGGCGGGAGGCCGCGGCGTCTATTCCAGCCTGCTGACCCATAAGGGGAAAATGCTGACCTATTTCCGGCTGTACGCGCTTCCTGACGCCCTGCTCGTCGAAGATGCCGGCGACATCGGCGACACCACCCTGCAGGCCCTTCGAAAGTTTTTGCTCTACGGCACCAAGGCCAAAATGGAATCGCTGCGGGACTCGTGGGGGCTCTTGCTTGTCAGCGGTCCGAAGGCGATCGACCTGCTCCGACAGGGCCTCGGCGTGGACACCGGCACGCCGGCGCCTACCAGTTGTCTCCCGCAGACGGTCGATGGCCTGTCGATGATCATCTTACGAACCGAGGAGACCGGCGAGATTGATCTCGAACTGCTCGTGCCGAACGAGCACCTCGGCACGATCTGGGACCGTCTCTGGCAGGCCGGACAGCCGATGGGATTGCGCGCATTCGGCACCGCGGCTCATGAGGCCCTCCGGATCGAGGCCGGCCTCCCCAGAGCCGGAGCCGAGCTCACGGAGGAGATCGTTCCCCCTGAAGCCAACCTCGAAGGCAAGGCCTTCAGTTTATCGAAAGGATGTTACCCGGGGCAGGAGGTTGTGGCCAGAATGGATACGTACGGGAACGTCCGCCGCCGGCTCGTCGGCCTGCGTGTGGAGAGCGACGCGCTTCCCGTCAAAGGCGCGAAACTGTTCAGCGGCGACCGCGAAGTGGGCTGGGTGTCCAGTGCGGTCCGGTCTCCCTCGGTCAACCATCCAATTGCCTTGGGCTTCCCGCTTCGCGACTTCTCATCCCCTGGGACGGCGCTCACCATCGAGGTCGAGGGCGCGAAGGTCCCGGCCACGGTCACCGCGCTCCCCTTCTCGACGAAAATCTGACGCGTCCCAGAAATTCGATAGCGCCTTGGGGGGACTGGAGCCGCCTTCATGGCTCATGCAGCCCCTCTCAGGGCCTGACTGCGCGTCGGGCCTGGAAGGTGTTCGTGTAGCGAACCGCCCCCGCCTCGTCTCGAATCTCAAGGCGCAGCTCTTCGCCGGCGATGGTCACGACCCCGAAATTGTAGAAGCCGGTCTCCGTGTACAACGTCGTGGGATGGAACGTCTGATCCAGCGGGGCCAGGCGTCCGGGAGACGCCGAGAGCGGGCCGGCGATAAATTCATGGAAGTCCGGGGTCCCGTCGCCATCCGGGTCATAGGCATTGATCTGCGGATAGTGGACGTCTGCGGACAGCCACACGACGTTGCGGACCGGCTGCGCCATGATGGTCGCCACGATGCGCGACAGCTCATTCGAGAACCCGGTCCCGTCTTCGCCCTTCGCCCAGCTATCGATGCCGGGAATCAGCTTGGAGCCAGGTTTGGGAATCGACACGGGCACCGTGCTCACGATCACTTTCCAGGTCGCGTGTGAGCGGGTCAGCGCGTCCAGGAGCCAGTCACGCTGAGATGCGCCCAACATGCTCTTGCCCGGCCCGTCCGGTTCGCCGTTGTCGCTCCGATACTGGCGCGTATCCAGCACGAAGAGCTCGACGTCCTGCCCCCAGCGAAGGCTGCGATGAAGGCGGAACCCCTCGTCGGCCGGCCCCTGAATCGGCCAGTATTCGAGAAACGCCTGCCGCCCGAACGCCATCAGCGGCTCAGAGGGGCCGGAAAAATTGTTGCGGACCTCATGGTCGTCCCACGTCGCCACGATCGGAACTTCCCGAAGAAATCGCTGCAGATCGGTCGCGCCCCGCTGATACCGGTGCTTCTCCCGGAAGGTGTCCAGGGACGTCGCCAGTAAATCGCTGCCGGGCATGTTGGGCGGCGAGGGACATCGATCATCGCCATAAATGGTATCGCCCAAGAGCAGGGCGAAGGCCGGGCGGGTTTGCCGCATGCTCTCGAAGATCGGGTATCCACGCTCGTGCCGGCGGCATCGTTGCTGGCCACCAAGATCGGCGCTCCAGACGAAGGTGACCGGCTGGGAACGAGCCGGAGAGGGGGCCGTCGTGAACTGCCCTTCCAATCCCTCGGCCACAAGTCGCTTGGAGACTGGTTGGCCCGGCGTGACACCAGGGATGACGCGGAATCGGTACGTCGTGCCCGGCTCAAGCCCGCTCAGCAGGACCGTCACCGCGAGATCCCGATCCTTGCTCAGATTGACCGAAAGACTCTGCCATCCCCTCGTGGCAGATGCACCCCCAGCCTGCCATTCCACGTGAACGGGGCCGGCCTCTGTCCCCTGGAACCAGAGCAATGCCGACGAACTGGTGACATCCCCGATGGCATACCCATGAGGGAACTGCTGCCGAACGACGGACAGGACGTCCTTGTCCACCAGCGGGGTAAAAGACGGGATGGTTGATGTCGAGGCCGACGGGCAGCCGGCCAGTAGGAGGAGCGAGCAGAGGAGCGCAGCCCTCAGATCCACCCTGCAGGCCGATCCCAGCCCCCTGGGCCGATCTTGAAATCCTGTCAAGGCCGGCTCATACAGGCTCATTGCCATCGAGGCATCCTCATCTTTGGTGAAGGAGTGCGCGAAGGGCGTCGTCACCGAATCGCTTCCCGTCGTTCGTCGCTCGCGGGCGAGACAGGCGAGACTGGCGTGAAAGGCGCGACGCGCATCCCAGACCCGTCCCGCTCGTCTCGCATTTCTCGCCCGTCCCGCTCGTCGCCAACGCTTCACGCTTCACGATCAGCCCATCACCGGAGAGCCGTGGTGATGGATGAGCTTCCACTCCCCATTCATCCGCTCGAACAGGTTCGTCGCCAGCACCCGGCTGTGGAGGCCTTCATCCGAAGACTGCTGGGCCGTGAGATGTTCCGTACAAATCACCCAGGCCAGATCGCCGGCTACCTGGACCTGAATCTCCGCCAGGTCGAATTTCATGGAAAACGTATTATTGAAGATCAGGACCCACGAATCCCGAACGGCCGGCCACCCCACCCGGAGCGTCCACCCGGGGTGAATGCAGGTGACATAGTCCTGGTTCGCCCAGATCCGATCCATGCGCGCGATGTCCAGGCTTTCAAAGGCGTGGTAAAAGTCCTGATTCGCCCGCGTGACTTCCTCGATTCGTTCCTTGATCACACCCCACTCCGATGATCGAACGGGGCCTATCATACTGCAAACCATGAGGCCGGAGCGAGCAGGATATCGCGGATGCCCTGGCGCGCTGGGCGCTCAACGCGCCACCCGCTGCGGCGAAGGCACTTCTTCATCGGAGGCAGGGTTGACAGCGGAAGCGGCGTGGACGAGGCTGGGGACGATCAGTTCCGTAAGGGAAACACGCCTATTGGAGCATGAAGGTTTCATATTCCAGGCGGGTGAGCGCTCGATCCAGCAGGAAGAGCCCCACCGCGACGACAAACAGCAGCGACAACGCCAGTCCATACCCGTAGTAGGGGAGCCCCAGATGGAGCGTGACCAGGGTCCCGATCACGTTGGAAACCGCAAACAAGCCCGTCAGCCACAGCAAGATTCGCCGCTTGTCCAGATAGAAGAACACCGTCATGACGCCGAGAAACAACACTTGAAGGGCCGCCGCGACCACATCAATGTAGAGCAAGGGGCCATAGAGGTCCGAGACCGCGAGACGGCTGAGCAGCCACGATCCGGCCGCGAAGATCACCAACACCGCAATCCCCTGCACCTGAATGATCTCGACCAGGGCGTGCCGCACCTCTTTGACCATCTCATTCTTCTTGTTCTCGATCCATGCCAAGGGCGCGCCTTTCACGATGCCGTCATAAAAGGCCTGGCAGCGCTCCACGAAATCGGTCTCCACGCGGACCAGAAAGACCGCCATCCCGGGAATGATCGTCAGCCAGGCCAGGGTGATCGGCACGTCATAGATCAAGGAGCCGCGGATCGGGCCGATCGCGACCTGACTGGTCTCCGGGTGAAACCAGAAGATGAGCTTGTCCGCCCAGATCCCCACGGTATAGAAGAACCCGATGAAGATCAGACTCGGGTACATCCGCTTGGGATGAAGAAAGTCCCAGTCCAGAAACACCGGGCTGGGATAATTCCTCAGCGCCAATCCGATCATGCCCATCAGCAGAATGCCTTGCCCGATCAGGAAGCCGAAGAGCAGTCCCTCCAATCCCATCTCGCGCATGGCCAATGCGGCGACGACGGACGTCCCGTAGCCGACGACAAACATGGTGACAATCGCCTTGTATTCGCGAACCCCTGAGAGAAAAATGGTGGCGATCCAAATGTCGCCGAGCACGACGAACGTCGCCAGCAGTAACGCCCGGTAGAACAACGTCTGCCCGGGGAACCACCACCACAGCGCGGCGAAGCCGACGACTCCGGACACGACGGTGACCAGCAGGAGGGCACCGAACAAGTTCGGCACGATCGTGTCGACCTTGTGTTCGTAGAGTCGATCGGCCGCGTAGCGCGTGAAGGACTGCTGGAGCAGACTGGTCAGCACCATGCTCGCCACGATGGCATAGGTGATCGTCGTATGAAAATGACTGATGGACTGTTCGGAGGTGGAGGCGGCCAGACTCAGGAGGCCGATGACTTGGAGCCCGACGATCGAAAGGATCCAGGGCCCGGAGCTGATGACGCCGGCATAGAGATAGGCCTGGACGAGACTGAAGTAGCTGTCTCGTTTTAGGATTTTGCGGAGCTCAAAGCCGATACCGGCCATGACGCCAAGGCCTCCTCATAGACCGTCCGATAACTCGCCATCATCCGCTCTTGGGAGTAGAGGGTTTCCACCCGCCGGATGGCGACCGCTTGCGCAGCCTGCCACTTGGCCGGATCGGTCAACAGACTCAGGACGGCCTCGGCCAAGGCGGTCGGATTGGCCAGCCCCACGACTTCGCCCGCCGATCCCACATCGTCCTCCTCCTCTCCCGCTCCATAGATGAGCTGGCGGCAGGCTCCGACATCCGTGGAGACCGCGGGCACGCCCGCCGCAAACCCTTCGAGGATCACCAGCGGCAGGCCCTCGCTGATCGAGCTCAGGACCAACAGTCCGACTTTAGGGAGAATGTCGTCGATCTTCCGGTGCCCCATGAATTTCACCTTTCCCGTCAGCCCCAGCGTCTCCACGAGATTCCGGCACTCCTCGGCATACTCCTGATCTTCATCTAACGTCCCGACGATCCATCCCTCCGCCTCCGGCAATCGATTGACGACCGTACGCATGGCGCGGATGAACGTGCTGATATCCTTGATCGGCACCACGCGCCCCAGTAAACAGAGAATCGGCGGCGGTGATGTCGGACGTTTCGCGCGCAGGGGCGCCAGCCGGCGGATATCGATACCGTTCGGGATGACCCGCGTCCGCTCCGCCGCCGCCCCGTCCCGCATTTGGAGCTGCCGGTTCACTTCGTAGAGCGACAGAATCGGATTGGCCACGTCATAGGTCAGCTTGCCGAGCACTTCGAAAAACCGCACCCAGAGGTCGCGGAGGTAGGACGAGGAGGCACTCTCCTGATCCGTGGCGAAATCTTTGTGCGCCTGCCACTGCGCCTTGAAGAGATCGATCTTCCGTTCCTTCGTGTAGATGCCGTGCTCGGTCAGGATGAAGGGACGTTGCGTGCGATGTTGGAGCAGGGCGCCCAGGAAACCCGCGTAGCCGGTCGACACGCTGTGATACACCCGGACCGGAATCAACTGCGCCGCCAGCCGCGCGAGAATCCAGATGGGTTGATGCATCGAGCGCAGGGTCCAGAAATACTCGACGAACGAGGTGTCCGGGCAGTTCTGCTGATACTGCTCCCGCTGGTACTCCCAGGAGGTTTCGCTGTAGAGGAACTGCCGATGAAGATTCTGATGCTGTTCCAACAAGAGCGGGAACATCTTGTCGATCGGCCGATCGCCGAAGAGTTTCGGCCCAAGATCCTTGAAGCTCGCATGCAGCTCCTTCATGAACGCCATCAGCGCGGCGTCTCCCTTCACGGAGGTGACGGGCGGCTTCTCCTGCGGGCCATGGACATAGACCGTCTCGAGGTGCACCACGTTGTCCGGCAGTTCGAACTGAAGGCCTTTGTACTGGTCCGGATGGCCCCCCAGGAAGATCACCGCAAATCGATAGTCAGGAAAGGCCTTGATGAGCTGATCGGTCCAGCTCCCCACCCCGCCACGGACGAACGGATAGGTCCCCTCCAGCAAGAGGGCGATATCCGCCTCGTCCGCTCGACGTGCTTTCAAGGGTTCCATCGTTACGCGGCCTCGGTTGATCGCCCCGCCCAGAAACGATACACCTGCTCCACATCCGGAAGATCCTTGATGCTCGGAGCCGACAGGAGGAGTCGCCGGACGTCGGCGAACCGTCTCGCCGTGAACTCGATTTCAGCCAGGTAGGGAATCCCTTGGCTTTCTGGGAGGCCCAGATCAAGCGCCTGCGTGATCGCCTTGCGCGCGTCGTCTGTCTGTCCCGTTCGCGCCAGCATCCGTCCCTTCAGAAGCCACATGCCCGCCTCCGCCGGATTCGCGGTGATGACCTCGGTGGTATAGCGCTCGATCTGCGACAGGGCATGCCGGAGCACTTCCCCCTCCACCAGGCCTTGGTCCGCCAATTCGGCATAGAGCCAGGCCAACTGCTTGGCGTGGAAGATCCGGCTGGTCTTGGTCGTCGCCGCTTTCAGCTCCTCCTGCTCGGTCTTGATCTGACGGGACACGCTTTTTTCGCGAATGTCCAAGATCCCGAAGGCGATCAGGCGCACCTCCTCCGCCTCGTCCTGCAAGGAATGTTGAATGGCCGAGGTACTCCCCAAACTTTCAAGGGTCTGCAGTTTGAGCAGGGCATCCACCCGCGTCTTCGGCGAGGTGCCCGTGGCCGTGAGGCGGGCCATGGCCCCGGTGACGGTGGATACCTGCCGGTGCTCCTTCTCCTCCGCGTAGCGGTCGAGTTCACCCAATCGGTCGACCCCCT
>SWDL01000460.1 GCA_005116795.1 Nitrospira sp.
CGGCGAAGCCAGCACCATCGTGACCATGCTCAACGCCGAGCAAGAGGGTATCCGTATCGAAGAATACTTGCAGGGACAGGTGGCAGGCGCCTGTGCGGCGGCCTAGCCCGATTGCGCCATTGCGAACAGCTTCTAGCCCCGTTGCATCACCAGGTCTTGTCCCAAAGTTTTTCCTCCCATCTCTCGTCTTCCTCTCCTGGCCCCTCGATCTCAGCACAAGCGGGACGCCGAGCCCCGCATGAGGCGGCATGACAGGAGGCCAGTGAGAAGGAGAGCCTGATTCCTTCGCGAGGAGGGGCAGCGGACACGCGAGGCATGGCCCCGTGCCGTGGGGGACCTTGGGGCCTCCTCCCCTCAAGCCCCCCCACCGTCCGACCGATAAGGACACAGGATTTCTCTCACGATCTCTCTCACTGAGCGTCCCATCGAGACAAGCTATGGCCGTCAAACGAGTCCCGGTAGACAGGCTTAAAGTCGGCATGTACGTGGCAGGGTTTGATCGTTCGTGGCTGACCACCTCGTTCTTGACCCATACGTTTCCGATTAAGAGCGATTCCCAGATCCAGAAGCTCAAACAATCGGGCATTCAGGAAGTCGACATCGATCCGAACCAAGGCCTCGACGACGGCGTCGAAGCGGAGATCTTCGAGCCGGTGGCGTCACAGGAACTGCCGCCCCTCAAGGCGGCCACGCAGAACATCCTACCGGCGGCAGGAACGCCTCAAGCCCTCGGGGCCGAATTGGCCGTCGCGCGACAGGTCCGGGAAGAACTCCTTCAAGCGGTTGAAACCGTCTTCCAGAACATCGGGACGAGCGAGGTCATCCAGAGCCAGGAAGTCAAGCGCGTCGTGACCGAGATGATGCCGAAGGTCCTGGACTCACAAGCGGCCTTCATGGCCTTGATCCGCACGCGCGAGTTCGATCCCGCGCTGCGGGAGCACGTGCTGTCGGTCTCCACCCTGGCCTTGATCCTGGGGCAGACCCTGGGCTACGACGACAAGCGCCTGCTCACGCTGGCGACCGGCGCTCTGCTCCACGACGTGGGCATGCTGCGTCTGCCGAACTACATGCTCCGGCTCTCCAAGACTCTCTCAAAGCCCGAGCGCACCCTCTATGAAACGCACCCTCGCCTCGGGGTCACGCTCCTCCAGAAAAACGGAGGCTTCCATACGGACGTGCTCCGCGTGGTGGCGGAGCACCATGCCAATCAAGATCAATCCGGCTATCCCCCGGATGTCGCCGGAGCCCAGACCGGCGAAATGAGCCAGATTATTCTGATCGCCGATCGCTACGACGAGATGCTCACCGGCCAGCTCGGGGTGGCCCCGATGCCGGCTCGCGAGGTGCTCAGCACGTTGTACAAGGACGCCCAGGCAAACCGATTGAGTCTAGACCTTGTCTCCCATCTGATTCGCGTAGTGGGCGTCTATCCGATCTACAGCCTGGTGGCCCTGAATACCGGCGATCGTGGCATTGTCATCAACGTGACCCCCGGCAAACTGCACTCGCCCGTCGTACTGCTCATCAAAGACGGCGACGGCCATCCCTATTCGCCGCCGATTCCCCTCGATCTGGCCGCTCAACATGGAGCCGGCGGAGCCAAGTCCATCGCGGCTGTGCTCAACGCCGA
>SWDL01000461.1 GCA_005116795.1 Nitrospira sp.
CCCGGCCAGTCGTATTGGGCCAATAGCTGTAGGGCGTCCGGCGAGATCTCCTTCACCTTGAGACCTTGCTCCTCGACATGCTGCGTGATGAAGTGCCGCACCAGCAACGGCACGTCTTCTTTGCGCTCGCGCAGCGGGGGCACGTCGATGGGCAAGACGTTCAAGCGATAGTATAGATCATCGCGGAACTGTCCTTTTTCGATTTCCCTGGGAAGATTCTTGTTCGACGCGGCAATCACCCGCACATCCACCTTGATGAGCTTGGTGCCCCCGACCCGCGTAAACTGTTGTTCCTGGAGAGCCCGCAAGACCTTGGCCTGCGTGTTCAGACTCATGTCCCCGATTTCATCCAGGAACAGCGTCCCGCCGTCGGCCTGTTCGAACTGACCCCGCTTCATCGCGGTGGCGCCGCTGAACGACCCCTTTTCATGCCCGAACAGTTCGCTCTCGATCAGCGTTTCCGGAATGGCCGCGCAGTTCACCGCCACAAACGGCTTCTCGCGACGGGGACTTTCGTGGTGGATGGCCCGGGCCACCAATTCCTTTCCTGTTCCGTTTTCGCCGGACAGGAGGACCCGGCCGCTGGTCGGACCGGCCGTCGCGATCATCGCGCGAAGCCGCTGCATGGCCGGGGACATCCCCACCAGTTCGTAGCGCCCCTCCACCTTGGTGCGGAGCTTGAGGTTTTCCTCCTCGAGTCGATGTTGATCCAGAGCATGACGGACCCGTAAGGTGACATTTTCGAGCGACAGCGGTTTTTCAATATAGTCATAGGCGCCGAGCTTGATGGAGCGGACGGCCGTCTCAATCGATCCGTGCCCGGACATCATCAAGACCTGTTGTCGTGGCCACTGGTCCCGGACACGTTTCAAGGTCTCCAGGCCGTCCAGCTCAGGCATCCAAATATCCAGGAGAATCAGGTCGTGGGGATCGGTCGAGAGCGTTCTGAGGGCCTCGGCTCCGCTCTTCGCCGGCGTCACGTGATAGCCTTCATCCTCGAGAATCTTGCTCAAGGAATCCAGAATAGCCGGTTCATCGTCGACGACAAGAATCGATTCAGGCATCTTCTCCTCAAGCTACGGAATGGGTGATGGTGTATGGTTGACGAAAAAGGCTTCCTTCACCCATGAACCATCACCCATCGACCATTTCTGTCTTCATGCCGGCAGTTCGATCGTAAAGACCGCGCCGTTCGGTTCATTGTTGGCCGCCCGGATGTGTCCATCGTGATCGGTGACAATGCGCTGTACGATCGCCAGCCCCAGCCCGGTTCCCGTCCGCTTCCGTGAAAAATATGGAATGAACAGCTTCTCCTGATCGTCCGGACTGATCCCCGACCCTTCGTCCGCCACCCGGATCATGGCCCGGCGCCGCTTGCTTTCATACTGCGTCGTCACCCACACACGCCCCTTCTGGTTCATGGCCTGAACGGCGTTATCGAAGAGGTTGACGAACACCCGGTTCATTTGATCCCGGTCGATGTTCAACGGAGGAAGGGCCTCGTCCAGTTCCAACACCCATTCAACCTCCCGGTGGGCGCTCCGGTACAGCGTCACCACGTTTCGAACGACCTCATGGAGCGACTGGCGCGAGAGTTGCGGCGCCGGCATGCGCGCAAACTTGGAGAACTCATCCACCAGCCGCTTGAGGCTGTTGACCTCATTGACGATGACGTTGGTCGACTCGTCGAACACCGCCTCAAAATCAGGGGACTTCTCGGAAAACTTCTTGCGCAGGCGCTGGGCCGACAACTGGATCGGCGTCAGCGGGTTCTTGATCTCATGGGCGATCCGCTGCGCCACCTCACGCCAGGTCGCCACCTTCTGCGCCTTGATCAGCTCCGTCAGGTCCTCAAAGACCAGAACGAAGCCCAGATCGCGCCCCGCCTCATCACGCATCCGGGACAACGTCAACCCGATCATCAAAAATTTGCCCGTCACCCCCATCGACCCGTCCATGGAGAGGCTCTCGCGCCCGTCGGCACGCAACCGGTCGTAGGCGGTCAGGAACAGCTCGCACCCCTGCTCTTTGAAGGCCTCGTGGACAGGGCGGTTCCGCAGCAGCTCGGCCGAAATGCCGAGGATCCGTTCCGCAGACGGATTGACCGTCGTGATGTCGCCGTTGGGATCGATGGAGAGCACCCCGGCTTCGATGGTCTTGACGACGGCCTCAGTGTAGGCGCGCCGGCTGTCCAACTCGAGGTTGGATTGCCGGAGCGAGAGGTTGGCCTCTTCGAGCTTTCCCTTGCTGTGTCGCAGATCGGCCGTCATCCGGTTGAACGAGTCCACCAAGGTGCCGATCTCATCCGTCGCCTTCACCGTGATGCGCACACCGAGATCTCCGTGGGCGATCCGCTCCGTGGCTTCCGCCAGGCGCTGAATCGGGACCGTGATCCCGCGCGCGACGTAAAAGCCGAACCAGGTGGCTCCGAAGAGAATCAACACCGTGATGACCGCCACAAAGAGATAGGCGCCGGCTTTGATCGGCGCCCGCATCTGCTTGATCTGACGATACTCCGCGTACTGGGCGGCAATCCCGTCCAGCTTGCTCAGCAAGGACTCGGAGACGTACTCGTCGACGACCACGACCCCGTCCACGGCGCCTTGCCGCATATTGGACGGAATCGGCACACCGGCGCGGATCAATCGTCCGCGTTCGGCCTCCTGCACGGAGGTCAGCTCCTGATTGTGCTGCACGATCTGGAGCACCAACTGGCCGCTCGGCAGGGCCAGCACCACCGAGGGCACATCGGGAGCCATCGATTTCGCCAAGGTGTCCATCTTCGCGGAAAAAATTTCGACCCCCGTGAGGTTGTGCTCGGCGCGCTTACGCGCCATGGCCGCCGCCAGCAGATCGCGTTGAACCGGCGCCAGCAGATCCTCCCTGAAGATTTCGCGACTGATGGCCCGCGCGCTGTTGAGCGCCAGCGTCACGCGGTTTTCATGGTGGATGCGCGCCACCTCCTGGGCGTCGTTCAGCACCTGCTCGATCTGATCGTTGAACCAGACATCCACCGCCTTGTTCACCAGCCCGCTCGTCACGAAGGCCAGCAACAGGGTGGGGATCAGCGAGAACCCGATGAAGGCCGCCACCAGCTTGGTCCGAAATCCCGACCCGGCCACCCGATGACGGCGCTCGAAGTAGGCTTTGATCAAGCTGCGCGACAGTAACAGGGTCAAGACAACGAGCCCGATCAAATCGAGATTCAGCAGCAGCAGGACAAACGCGTAGCTGGGTCCGGGAATCAGCGCATCCGCATCCCCACGCGGCAGGCCATACTGGGTGTAGTAGACGGTCAGCGCGAGGCACGGGAGGAGCAGCAGGAGGACGATCCACACCGGTCGCAGGTTCGGAGGGCGTCGTTCAGGCTCCCCCGAGAACTCCTCGCCGAGTCGAGGGCGCTCGGCCCCCTGCCTCTGTGCTGGTCTCGTCTTGGCGTTCATCGCGTCACGACCATCGGATACCCTGTATGAAACACGTGTTGATAGGCCTGTGCAAGGTCTTTCGAGACGGCGATCGCTTCCAGCCACCGCCTCACCCCTGACAGGCCATGCCGGGCGATCATCACCTGGACGGCGCGGAGGCTGTCGGCGTACTTCCGCTCCGCCTCAGCTCGTGGGAGTCCGACGAAGTCCCCCCGCAGCGATTCCAACAGGATGGGCCCCTCTTCTCCATGAACCGGAAGCCCCTCCGAACGCTCCGTCACGGGCCGCTCCAGATACTGAGCCAGGCCTTCATCGAGCCAGGTCGGCGCGCGTCCTTGACTGAGTCGGTGCGTCAGGGCATGGGTACACTCATGTCGCAGATAGGTCTGAAACCGGCTTCCCCCCGCGTCGAGCTGCGTGCGGGTCACATGGATCCGTCCGTCAAAGATCCCTGCCGCCCAGACGGGCTCCGACGCCGACTTGTGGCTGTGCAGGAGTGCCACCACCGGCGTCGCCGGCACAGACCCGAGCTCACGGGCAATGGCGTCACAGACCTCTTCAAGATGGGCGGCCAACCGGCTGCCCCGGTCCTGATCCGACGGCTCGGCGAACTTCACCACCACATGCCGACCGGCCACCCGGCTGAACCCCTGCTCCTCACGCATCGCCCCCCGCACCTGCCGATATTCAGATTGGAGCCGGACGTTGTTGGGATCCTGCCCCAGCGCCTCTTCATAGTGACCGATCGCCGCCCCCGGCTCATCACGCTCGGCATGGAGACGGGCCAACAGATGATGCGCCTGCGTCATTTGGGGGGCCCGTTCAATCGCCGTCGCAAGGGAGCGAATGGCTCGCTGGTCCTGTTGCAGGCCTCGCTCGCTGAGCGCCAGCCCGACCCACATCATGGGATCGTTCGGATGCCGCCTCGTGGCCTCCGCGAAGAGACGGATCGACTCCTGGTACCGCCCCCTCTCCAGCGCCTTCCATCCCTGTCCACCGGCAGGCGGTGTCCCAGCAGACGCGGGACCTGCCTCCTGACGTCCGCCCGCGGCGACAGTGATGAGAGGCGCGGCGCCGAAGAGAAGCAGCAGGCCCAGGAGCCACTGAATGGGACGTCGTGTCAGGAGGGCCATAGACGACCGAGAAGACCGCACCGCGCGATTCCCGGAACGAGCCGTCCCCGGAACGGTGCGTACCGGATTGAGGGAGGAAATCAACGCCTGCGGAGACGGGAACGGCCCTTCCGCTTGTCCCGATTCAAGGAGAGGGAGCCGTGCGCTTGCCGGACGCCAGATCCACATATTTCATCCGCAGGGCATAGAGCATATCGGTGAGAACGGATTGCTCCTCGGGCGACAGATTCCCTTGGGTTTTGGCTTCCAACACCGAGAGGATATCGATCATTTCCTTGGCCTGGGACAGATTGACCGGCATCCGAGGCTGGTGGGGATCGAGCTGCTCCCCCATGAGCATCAGGGCGGACGTACCGAGGGAAAACACAAATGAGGAGAACGTCACCTCGGGAGCCGGCTCATGGAGGCCGGGAGATCCCGCGGACCCACCGGGTTGGGTGATCCCAGGTGAAGAGGAGCCCTGCGTGCCTGTCGGCTCCGCCTGACGCTCGTCCCCTCGTCCACGACGATCGCGTACGACAAATCCCTCGCCTTGCCCATCCATCGCCTGCGCCTCCACAGAAGAGTCGTACCGTACTGTTGCGTACGGTACCATAGGTTTCCTGGCTCCTGCAAGAACAGGTCTGATTGAAGCCGACGGCGGAAACGGTATATAACCATGCGACGACTGTCCATGGACCCCCGATGTCGGATCGCTTTGACAACCTCCTGAGCCTGATGGCCACCCTGCGGGCCCCGGGCGGCTGTCCCTGGGATCGGAAGCAGAGCCATGAGTCGCTCAAGCCCTACCTCCTGGAAGAAACCTATGAAGTGCTCGAGGCCATCGACCACGGCGACCCCACGAAGCTGACCGAGGAGCTGGGCGACCTGCTCTTACAAATTATCTTCCATGCGCAGATCGGCGCGGAAACCCGCGCGTTTACCATGGACGACGTGACCGAACAGTTGGCCAGAAAACTGGTTCGACGGCATCCCCACGTCTTTGAGAAACCCGTGACGGACGGTCAGGATCTGGGCGCCGAACAGGTCCTCCACCGATGGGAGGAAATCAAACGGCAGGAACGGCAGGAGGCCGGACGACGGGAGTCCGTCCTGGACGGAGTTCCCCACACGCTTCCCGCGTTGCTCCGCGCCTATCAAGTCCAGGCCCGAGCCTCACGCGTCGGCTTCGACTGGCCGCAGACCCCCTCCGGGCAGGAACAGGTCTTCGACAAGGTCCTCGAAGAAGTGGCGGAGATCCGGGCCGCCGCCGCCCCGGCTGATCAGCCCGACTCTCCCCAGGATCGTCGGAAGCCTCAGCAGGACGCGATCGAAGCCGAGTTCGGCGACATCCTGTTTTCTCTGGTGAATGTGGCGCGCCGGCTGCAGGTGAATCCCGAGGATTCGTTGCGTCGCGCCGTGGACCGCTTTACGAATCGGTTTCATTTCATCGAGCAGGAAGCCGGACGGTCACACCGCTCCCTGGAGACGCTCTCCCTCGGTGAAATGGACGCCTTGTGGACCGCGGCCAAACGCCGCGAAACAGACACCCAGGTCCCCTGATGGCCGACTACGAAGAAGGAAAACGAGCGGGCGCCCATCCGCTGCTGGTGGTCCTGATCGTCATTGGCGCGCTCTGGCTCCTGCTGGCCCTCTACGTGCCCAGCCCGAAGGACAAGCAGGGGACCGTGCCCGTCAATCCTGAGAAGGCTCCCTCGCTCATGGTCGCTGAGTCGGACACTTCCCCCATCATGTTCACGGTGAAAGCCACGCTCCCGGACGTCAATGCCGTCAGCCTGGTCGTCCCTCCGCAAGCCACGGACAGTCAGGTCGCCGGCCTCCTCAAGCGACTACGGGCATCCCGCCTCAGCAACACCCTCGGCGAACACATCCCGCCGACCACTCCGGGACACAAACTCGGCGCGCATGCCGTGGCCGAGATCTACGTCTTCTCCGAATCGGCTTACGCCGGCGCCGAAGCCGTCCGCGTCCTGGCGCGCGGCGCCCACGCGCCAGGCGACTTGTATCCTCAGGCCATTCCGTTCGAGGACGCGATGGAACGGGTCCGCGGCTTCTACCGCGTCGACCTCCATGACACCAGCCATCCCGACAAGGCCTCGCTCGGCTTTGCGGATGAGTCGGGCGTCCACTCGAAACACTATCGTTCAATTTTTTAGGCCGGCAGGACTGCCGGGAAGACCGTATCGAAGCGTCCCGCCCCGACCGCGAAATCCCCGCCGGCCCTGAGTCCACGCGGACCGCCACGCTACGGACGTAATGCTTCATGAATAGTTCCCGCTACGTAATCTTTCGTCAGGAATTGCCCTGCCTTCGTACACAGGTAATACTCAGGCCGCCGGGGCAGGTAGGAAATTCTTACCCAGAACCACGTAGTCCACAAGATATGGGGGATTGGTCCCTACGTACCACAATGACTAAAACTTAAGCAGGTTGGTCACGGCCGCCCCAGGAGAGCCCGTTTTCCTTAAAGACCTGCCTTATCCTCAGAGTTATCCCCAGATTCTGTGGGTGGGAAAGTTCGTCGATCCAGCGTCGAGAAGATCC
>SWDL01000462.1 GCA_005116795.1 Nitrospira sp.
ACACCGGGCTCGAGACGTGCACGCCCAAGGCCTGCGCCGCCCACCCGAGGTGTGTTTCCAGAATCTGTCCCACATTCATACGGGAGGGAACGCCCAGCGGATTCAAGACCATCTCCACCGGCGTGCCATCAGGAAGGAACGGCATGTCTTCCTCAGGGAGGATCCGGGAGACGACGCCCTTGTTTCCATGCCGACCCGCCATCTTGTCGCCGACGGAGATCTTCCGCTTCATCGCGATGTAGACTTTGACCAGCTTGATCACGCCGGGCGGCAGCTCATCGCCTCGCTTGAGACGTCCGACCTTGTCATCATACATCGTCTGCAGAATTTCCGCCTGCTCCTTCGCGGCCCGCTCCAGGTCCTCCAACTGCTTCTGCTCATCGGGGTCGCTCAGGATGATGTGACGGACATGGTCATCTGAGAGCTTCTTGAGAATGTCCGCCGTCAGCTTCCCCTTCTTCTTGAGACTGACGTCGCCGGAGTCGGGATCCATGAGATCCCTCCCGACCACCTTCCCGAGCAGCAGCTTGCGGAACTTCTTGGCCTTCTCTTCCTCGATGATTCGCAGTTCGTCCTGGTGATCCCGCTGAATCTTGAGGATATCGTCGGTCTCAATGCTCCTGGACCGCTCGTCCTTGTCCAGCCCCTTGCGGGAAAAGATCTTCACATCTACCACGATGCCTTCCACACCCGGAGGGACCGTGAGGGACGTATCCTTGACGTCTCCCGCCTTCTCGCCGAAGATTGCGCGGAGCAACTTCTCTTCAGGCGTCAGCTGCGTCTCGCCTTTCGGGGTCACTTTCCCGACCAGGATGTCGCCCGGCTTCACTTCCGCACCGACGCGGATGATGCCGCTCTCGTCCAGGTCCTTGAGCGCTTCTTCCCCGAGGTTGGGTATGTCTCGGGTGATGTCTTCCTTGCCGAGCTTCGTATCCCGGGCCTCGACCTCGAATTCTTCGATATGAATCGAGGTAAACACGTCCTCCTTCACCAGCCGTTCGCTCAGAAGGATCGCATCTTCGAAGTTGTATCCGCCCCACGGCATGAAGGCCACGAGCACATTGCGCCCCAACGCCAACTCACCGCGATCCATCGCCGGCCCATCCGCGAGCACCTGACCGCGCCGCACCGGCTGACCGACACCCACGACCGGCTTCTGCGTGATACAGGTATTCTGATTGGACCGCTGGTACTTGACGAGCACATACACGTCCAACCCGGCATCGCCCCGCCGCCCGCCTTCCTTCTTTTCCGCGCGCACGACGATCCGGGTCGCGTCCACACTCTCCACGACGCCCGCCCGCTTCGCCATCACGACATACCCGGAATCCCGGGCGACGACGGCTTCCATTCCCGTCCCGACAAACGGCGCCTCCGTCTTGATGAGCGGCACGGCCTGCCGCTGCATGTTCGATCCCATCAACGCGCGGTTGGCGTCGTCATGTTCGAGGAACGGCACCAACGCCGTCGCCACACTCACCACCTGCTTCGGCGACACGTCCATGTACTCGATTTTGTCGGGAGTGGAGGTCACAAAGTCGCCGCTGAACCTGGCCGAGACGGTGTCCGATCCAATCCGTCCGCCCCCTTCCACCTTCGAGTTCGCCTGCGCGATGATGTGCTTCTCGCCGTCGATCGCCGAGAGATATTCGATCTCGTCGGTCACCCGCCCCTTCCGCACGCGACGGTACGGCGCTTCGATAAACCCGTATTCGTTGATCCGCGCGTAGGTGGCCAGCGACGTAATCAAGCCGATGTTCGGACCTTCCGGCGTTTCGATCGGACAAATCCGGCTATAGTGCGACGGATGCACGTCGCGGACTTCGAACCCCGCGCGCTCACGGGTCAATCCCCCCGGTCCCAGCGCACTGAGGCGGCGCTTGTGGGTGATTTCGGCCAGTGGATTGGTTTGATCCATGAACTGGGAGAGCTGACTCCCGCTGAAGAATTCCTTGATCGCCGCCACCACCGGCTTGGCATTGATCAGGTCATGCGGAAGGACCGTTTCCATGTCGAGGAGATTCATCCGCTCCTTGATGCTCCGCTCCATGCGGACGAGTCCCAAGCGCACCTGGTTTTCCAGCAATTCCCCGACCGAACGGACGCGCCGATTCCCCAAGTGGTCGATGTCGTCGATTTCGCCCTTGCCCATCCGGAGATTCACCAGGTACCGAATGACTTCCACGATGTCCTGCGGCGTCAAGGTCCGCTGCTCGATCGGAAAGTCCAACCCCAGCTTTCGGTTCAACTTCAGCCGACCGACCGGCGAGAGATCATACCGTTTGGAGCTGAAGAAGAGATTGTCGAAGAGCGCTTTCGCGGTGTCGATCGAAGGCGTCTCTCCCGGCCGAAGGCGTTTGTAAATCTCAACCATCGCCTCCTCTTTGGAGCCCGTCCGCTCCATCTCCAAGGTATCCAGGATCACGGGCGTGGCGGTCGCCGTATCGAGATAGATGACCTTGAAACTCTCGACCTGGCTTTCGGCGATCTTCTCAAGAATGGCGGCGGTCAGCTTCTGGTTCTTTTCCAGAATCTTGCCCTTGGAGTCGGGATCGGCGAGTTCGGTCAGGACGGCGCGCCCCACCAGCTCGGCGGGGTCCAGGGGAATTTCCTTGATGCCCGCGGCTTTCATGCGACCGATCAGCGCCTTGTTCAACTTGCCGCCCTCCCGGACGAGCAACTCCTTGCTCCCCTTGTCCGTCACCTCGATCGAACAGCGAAGTCCGTGGTGGATCTCAGGATCCAGCTTGCGGAAGAACTTCCCTCTGACGACATGAATTTCCTCGACCTGGTAGTACATCTTCAGCAGGTCGTCAGCGGAGAAGCCGAAGGCTTTCAGGAGAATGGTCGCCGGCATTTTGCGGCGACGGTCGATCCTGACGTGCAGGATATCCCGGGCGTCGAACTCGAAATCCAGCCAGGACCCGCGATAGGGGATGATCCGCGCCGAATAGAGAATCTTTCCGCTCGCGTGCGTCCGCCCCTTGTCGTGCGCAAACGACGCGCCCGGCGACCGGTGCAGCTGGCTCACCACCACCACGCGCTCGGTGCCGTTGATCATGAAGGTGCCGCGCTCGGTCATCACCGGGAGCTCCCCGACATAGACCTCCTGCTCCCGCACATCCATGACTTTCCGCTTGGGCCCCTTGTCCTCTTTGTCGAAGACGACCAGCCGGACCCGGATCTTGAGAGGAACCGCAAAGGTCATCCCCTGCTCAAGACATTCCCGCTCATCGTACTTGCTCTGTCCGAGGGAATAACTCGAGAACTCCAGGATCGCGGTATTGTTGTAATCGGCAATCGGGAACACGCTGGCCAAGGCCGCCTGCAGCCCCTTGTCTTCGCGGCGATCTTGATGCACCTCCATCTGCAGAAACTGCTCATAGGACCGCCTCTGAATCTCGATTAAGTCAGGGATGTCGATGTTCGCCCTGATCTTCGAGAAATCCACGCGCTCGATCAGCCCGCTGCCCGTGGGTCCCGCCATACCGGTGTCTCCTTACTTGGATGAGAGAACGTGATCGGGACGAACGTCCGGCACCAGACGTGCCGGGCGACGCCGCCCCGGAATTACAGACGACCGTTGCCCCCAGATCGACTACTTCACTTCGATCTTGGCGCCGCTCTCCTCCAGCTTCTTCTTCATCGTCTCCGCCTCTTCCTTGGCCACGCCGGTCTTGACGGGCTTGGGCGCGCCCTCCACCAGATCTTTGGCTTCCTTGAGTCCGAGGCTCGTGAGCTCACGCACCACCTTGATGACCTGGATCTTCTTCTCCGCCGGAAAGCTCGCCAGGATCACATCAAAGGCCGTCTGCTCTTCAGCCGCCGCCGCCGTCACGCCGCCGCCGGCCGCGGGCCCAGTCGCGACCGCCACGGGCGCCGCCGCCGTCACGCCGAACCGAGTCTCAAGTCCCTTCACCAAATCAGCCAACTCCAGGACGGACATCCCTTCAATGGCTTTAATGAAATCCTCCTGCGACATCTTCCCTTCAGCGATAGGCATATCCCCTTCTCCTTTCTTCTTCTCTTGAATGGCCACCATAATTCCGACGAGTTTTCGTATAATCCCCGACAATGTATAGACCACCCCGCGAATCGGCCCCTGGAGGGCCGACAGCAGCATGCCCAACAAGATCTCCTTGGACGGCAGATTCGCCACGGCCACGAGCTGCAGGGGCTCCAGCCGCTTGCCCTCCAGCACTCCCATGGTCATCCGCATCTTTTCGTCGCGCTTCTCGGCTTTCAGGAAATCGCGAAGGACCTTCGTCGGCAGCACGGGATCGTCATAGCCGATGACCACTGCCAAGGGCCCCTTGAACGCATCCTTCACGACCGCCAGAGAAGTGCCTTCCGCGGCGCGAACGGCCAGGGTGTTCTTCACCACTCGAAGTTCAGCCTTGGCCCCGCGCAACTGCTTCCGCAGTTCGGTGATCTGATTGACCGAGAGGCCGACGCACTCCGTCATCACCGCGAGCTTGGCGCGGGAGAATTTTTCATGAAGTTCGGCAACCGCCGTCGCTTTCTGTTCCTTTTTCATATCTCCCTCACGCCGCCGTCGTGACGCCGACGAGCTTGACGATCGCCGCACCGTCCAGCCGAATGCCGGGCCCCATCGTGCTGGACAGGGTCACACTCTGAAGGTAGCGCCCCTTGCACGAGGCCGGCCTCGCCTTCACCACCGATTCAAGAACGGCAAACGCATTGTCATAGAGACTCTGCGCCTCGAACGACGCCTTCCCGACCGGGACATGGATGATGCCCGCCTTTTCCACCTTGTACTCCACGCGGCCCTTCCGGATCTCTGAAATGGCCTTGCCGATTTCGAACGTCACGGTTCCCGTTTTCGGATTCGGCATCAGCCCGCGCGGTCCCAGCACCTTCCCGAGCTTCCCGACGGACCCCATAAGGTCGGGCGTGGAAATGGCCTGATCAAAGTCCATCCAGCCGCCCTTGATCTTCTCCATCAAGTCATCCGATCCCACGTAGTCCGCCCCGGCAACCCGCGCCTCCTGCTCCTTCTCGCCCTTGGCGAACACCAGGATGCGTACCTTCTTGCCGGTTCCATGCGGCAACACCGTGGTGCCCCGCACCATCTGGTCGGCCCGCTTCGGATCCACCCCGAGCCGGATGGCCAGATCAACGGTTTCGTCAAACTTCTTGTGGGCGGCTTGCTTCACCAGATCGACGGCCTCTTTCAGCAAATAGTGCCGGGGCTCAACCTTGGCCAGCGCCGCTTGCATCTTTTTTCCGACGGTTCCCATGGCAACTCCTCGACTAATGGTTCCGAGACACGACTCAGCGGTTACTGAATGGCGATCCCCATGCTGCGGGCGGTGCCTTCGATGATCTTCACGGCGCCCTCAAGGTCCGCGGCGTTCAGGTCCGCCATTTTCTTTTTGGCAATGTCGCGGACCTGGGCGGCGGTCAACTTCCCGACCTTGTCCTTGTTGGGCGCACTCGAACCCTTGATGATTCCGGCGGCCTTTTTCAGCAGATCCGAGGCCGGCGGAGTCTTGGTGATGAAGGTAAAGGACCGGTCCTTGTAGACGGTGATAATGACCGGAACGATGCTGTCCCCATCTTTCTGTGTGCGGGCATTGAACTGCTTGCAAAATTCCATGATGTTCACGCCATGCTGTCCCAGGGAGGGACCGACCGGCGGGGCCGGATTCGCTTTTCCGGCCGGAATTTGCAGCTTGATCTGGGCACTGACTTCTTTGGCCATGATGTACTCCGTAGACTGTCAGCAATCAGCCTTTAGCGATCCGCGCATGAAGCTGATCGCCGAGCGCCGACAACCAGTGGCTCATATCCGTTCAACTTGCAGGAATCCCAATTCAACCGGCGTCGATCGCCCAAAAATACTGACCAGCAGCTTGACCCGGTTGTGGACGGTATCCACGTCATCGCACAGGCCATTGAACCCCAGAAACGGCCCGTCGATAATGCGCACGTTATCCCCCTTGACGAACCGGATCTGCTCGCGCGGCCCTCCCGTTCCTGCATCGACCTGCTTGAGCAGCAACTCGGCTTCCTCATGCGTCAGCGGTACCGGCTTGGCCCCTCCGCCGACAAACCCGGTCACCTTGGGGGTATCCTTGATCATCTGTACGGTGTCGTCCGTCAATGGGGTTTCAAGCTCCACGAGCACGTATCCCGGAAGAAATTTCTTCTTCGACGTCCGGCGCTTGCCCCCCTTGATCTCAATCACATCCTCCGTCGGC
>SWDL01000463.1 GCA_005116795.1 Nitrospira sp.
CCGCCTGACCGCCGACCTCCTCAGGCCCGGGCGTTTCTCTAGTTGCGTAGAAGTATTCATCGTGACTCCCTTGCGCTCTTCGTTGACAATTCGCCTACGTCGTATCGTCTTCGAGCCTGTCGTTGGACCCCGTCTCTCTCACGAGCGGCGCCTCGCGACTCATCGCCGCGTCCTGCAGACGAAGAGATCGAGGCAGCAGCAATGTCCTGTGACGGAGTCGGAGACTGCGGGTCTAGCGGCTCAGGCGCCCTGCGAGGTCACTCGGAGGAAGTCTCGATGCAGATTCCCTGATCGGAGGGGGCATGTCCTTGGCTTGCAAGCAACGGAGATATTCCTGATAGAGGGCACGCCAGATCGTCTCCTGTTGAAAATCACGAAGTACCCGCTGCCGCGCCTGCCGGCCGTGACGGCGACGCAACTCCGGATCTCGAATATAGGCGCGCACGGCTGAGGCCAGCGCAGGGGCATCGTACGGCGGCAGGAGCGTCCCGGTCACCCCGTCCTCGATCACATCGACACAGCCTGGGACACGAGTGCCGATGCTCGGCAAGGTCATGGCCGCCGCCTCCAGGAGCACGATAGGCAGCCCCTCCCGATACGTGGGGAGCACAAGAACGTCCATGGACGCAAACAAGGGCGGCGTGTCCCAATCCTGCCCCACCAAGTGGATGCGCGAATCATTCCGCAAGGCCGCTTCCACCTCAGCCGGGAGCGGGTCCTCAGGCTCGATCGGACCAACCATCAGCATATGAAGGTTGGGAAACTCCTCTCGCAGAGTTTTCCAGGCCTCCACCAGCTCGACGACGCCCTTGCTCCACACGATCCGCCCGACAAATCCCAGCACAAAGGCATCCGCCGGAATTCCGAATCTGGCCCAGACCTCTTCTCGTGAAGCCGGAGGCACATGAGCGGGATTGAAGCGCCGGGTCGCATCGACTCCGTTGCAGCTTCCCTGTAGCAACACTTTGATCTTCTCAGGAGGGCAGAGACCGGCGTCCCGAGCGAGCGCTTCCACCGAGGCGCTGACGCACAAGACCTGTTGGGCGAGCCGGCAGGCCCATCGTTCAGTCACGATGAGCAACCGGCGTTTCCACCCCGTCACCGTCACGAACCGGAGTCCGTGAAGATGATAGATCCGCACCGGCACCCCCGCCAGCCACCCTGCCAGCATCCCGAGCAAACCTCCCTTGGGGGTGTGCGCATGGATGATGGTCGGCCGGACCCGACGAAACCACCGCCAGATTCTGAAGAGCGACAACAGATCACGGAACGGCGTAATCCGCCGTTCCATGTCCACCGCCATCACCGGCACGTCTTCTTGTTTTGAAAACTGGGACAAGAGCCCACCCGGCGACGAAAGGGCATAGACGTCAAAGCCGCGGCGTTTCATGTAGCCCACTTGCCCTGTCACATAGAACAATGCGTAGGGCACCGTGGTCATGTGCACAAGTCGAATGCGTTGAGTGGACATAATGTCTCCGGCTAGCGTTGGAGGACGAGTGGATGTTTGCTCTCATCCAGGCGCTGGGCGTAGTCTCCCATCGTGAGAATATTCAGCAATCCCTTGTCCCTCATGCGAGCGGCGAAGGCGAAGATTCTCTCCAGGCCCGAGAACATGACGTCCGGTTGGGCGTTCAAATTGAAGGGATGAAACCACAGATGGTAGAGATCCCCCCTCTTGACGGCCTGATTGATGCCGGCCTTGACCCGGCGCACCTGACAGGCCATGGGAATGAGCCGCCGAATGCCGACCTTCGGCATGAAAAACTGGTTGCCGGGAATATTCCACAAACCGGGAAGCGTCTCTTCGGCTTGCACGGGATAGGGAGGAATTCCCCGGAGTTGGTGCCAATAGTGAACGGCTCTCAAGATGGGACCGAATCCCCAGCCCTTCATCATGGGATCCTGTCCTCGATAGGCCTTGATCCCTAGTTCATGCAGGACCGGGAGATGCCCGACCAAATTGCGGGGGAACACGAAGCTTGTGAGCGTAATCCCCTTGTCCTTGGCCGCCTTGAGCGCCGCCTTCAAGTCCGCTTCCGCCACCTCCGGCGTGCACTCGGGATCGCCATAGTAGATGTGCCCGAAGGAGTGCGAGCCGATTTCATGGCGGACCTTCGTCCCTCGAATCCACTCCACGACATCCGGCGCATACCACGCCCGTGCCCGAGAGGCGTCCGTGCAGGGGTCATGCTTGAACCATTCATGGGAGAGCCACGAATAGGCGGCATGGGGTGTGCTGTCGCCATGGGCGTGGCCCGACGCGTCACGCTCGCATCGATCCAGCATTAAATGGCCCACCGTGGCCCAGGTCGCCGGGATCTCATATCGATCCATCAGCGCCAGTAGCCGCCGGATATGCGGACGCTCTTCCAGCGATTCCGCTTCCAGCTCGTTCAGAGGCATCTTGTCGAATCGCCCCCACGACAGTTCGAAATCCAGACTGAGAACCATGGTCCCCCGATGTCCGTTCAACATGAATACCTCCAGATGATCACTCAGGTCGCCGAGCGATTCGGGCAGAGAGCGACGCCCCGTCGGACGACGGCATATGAAACAGATCTCCCGTCCCTGGAGTACGGGCGCCGGCGCCGCTTGACAGGGATACGATCCCGACAGGCCGCGCGGCTCCGCTCAGAAGAGGGTATAGATGAAGGGGGCGACGGCGGACCCTTCGGTCAACACGATCAACGCCCCGAGGAGGAACAAGAACATGACCATCGGTAGAAGCCAGAACTTCTTGCGCTCTTTCAAAAACCCCCAGAGTTCCAAGGTAAATTCCTGCATGTGACGCCCTCCTTTCCAGGTTAGTATTGTCGGTACAGATGAGATCCGGGACGCGCCGTTCTCGCGAGACGATAGGTGG
>SWDL01000398.1 GCA_005116795.1 Nitrospira sp.
GAGGGGGGAATCTGGTGATCTGACGATCTGTCGAATGTCCGGAAATTTCTGAGCAATCAACAGATCATCAGATTCCGACAGCTTCCACTGACGGGTGAGGTGCGCATGGGCGCGGAAGAGCGATTGAAGGAATTAGGTCTTACATTGCCGATGGCTCCCAAGCCGGTCGCCAATTATGTGCCGGCCGTGCGCGCAGGCGAGCTGTTGTTCTTGAGCGGGGTGCTTCCGATGCGCGAAGGGACGCTGCAGGCTCGGGGGAAACTCGGTCGTGAGCTGACGATCGAGCAGGGCTACGAAGCGGCGAAGCTCGCCACGCTGAACGCCCTGGCGAACATGAAACAGGAGCTCGGGTCGCTCGATCGGGTCACACGCATCGTCCGTGTGGTCGGCCATGTCGCCTCGGCGGAGGGATTTGTGCAACATCCGGCGGTGATGAATGGGGCCTCCGATCTGCTGGTGGCCGTCTTCGGTGAGGCCGGCAGACATGCCCGTGTCGCAGTGGGGGCGGCCGAATTGCCGATGAACGCCGCGGTTGAAATCGAGATGATCGTGCAAGTGCAACCCTCACGGTGAACGATCACCACACCGACCGGCCGTCAGGATTCCGGCGATCCGACTCCCACGTCGCCTGCACCTGCCCCGCTATCCCAATTCACCCTGCCGGCTTTGGATCACACTGAGGGCCGCAAGGGCCGCCGTCTCTGCTCTCAGAATGCGCTGCCCGAGTCGGACGGGCAAGAAGCCCTTCGCGAGGGCCTCCGTTCCCTCCTCCTCCCGCCATCCGCCTTCGGGCCCGATGCCGATGACGATGCGTGCATGCGGTCCGGTGGGAAAGGGAATGGTCTGCAGCGCCTGCTGTCCGCCACGCTCAAGCATGATCACGCGGCAGGCGGCTATCGATTCGGTTTCGAGCCACTGTGAGAAGCGGCAGGGATGGGCAATGGTTGGCACATCCCATCGCTCAGACTGTTGCGCTGCTTCCAGCGCAATCCGCCGCCACCGCTCAACTTGTGAAGGAATCCGCGCGTCGCGGGGACGAACGATGACGTGTTGGGAAATCAGAGGGACAATGGCGTCCACTCCGAGTTCCGTCGCTTTCTGAATGACCCAGTCCATGTGTTCGCCCTTCAGCAAGGCTTGCCCGAGAATAAGCCGAGGCGCCTGAGGCCATGGGCCGACTTCGGCGCTGAGCACCTGTCCGAGGAGCTGATGGCGGTCCACGGAGGTGACCTCGATCATCAGGCGTCGCCGTTGCGGGTCGGTGAGACGGAGTCGTTCTCCCACCTGTACCCGGAGACTGCTCCGCAGGTGGGTCAGGAGTGGGCCGGTGATCGTGGCGGTCTTGTCGCGAATCTGGTCGGCCGACACGAAGAAGACAGGCATGCGTGCACTCGTGATCGGTGAGGCGTCAGACGTGAGCCGTGCGGCGTACTATAGCTGAGCCGGAGGCAGGGAGAAAGAGCCGGAGGAGAAGTGGGAACGTGATGGCCTATTCAAAAAACGTCTTCATCTTGTCGAAGAACCCGTCACCCTCGGCATCCCAGGTCATGCCGCTTTCCTTGGCGAACTCGGTGAGCAGTTCCTTCTGTTTGGCGCTGAGTTTGGTGGGGATCTTAAGCTTCACGTTGATGATGTGATCGCCGGGTTCTCCGCCCTTCAAACTGGGGACGCCGAGTCCCCGGATGCGCAGCGCCTTGTCGGGTTGAGTCCCAGCCGGGACCTTGATGATGGTCGCACCCTTGAGCGTGGGGACCTCGACCTTTCCCCCGAGGGTCGCGGTGATGAAGCTGACGGGAAGATCGCAGTGGATGTCGGTCCCCATCCGAGTGAAGATCGGATGCGGCTTGATCGATGCCAGGACGTACAAGTCTCCGGGCGGGCCGCCATTGGAGCCGTGCTCGCCTTCATTGGCCAGTCGAAGGCGCATGCCCGTTTCGATTCCGGCCGGGATGTTGACGGAGAGCGTGCGTTCCTTATGGACCCGGCGACGGCCGCGGCATCCGTGACAGGGTTCTGAAATGATCTGCCCGCTCCCTTCGCACTGATTGCAGGGGCGGCTGACGCTGAAGAAGCCCTGCTGGAAACGGAGCTGCCCGCCGCCTTTGCAACTCGGGCACATTTTAAGCGCGGTGGACGACCGGGCGCCGGATCCCTTGCACTCCTGACACACTTCCCAGCGGGGAATCTTGAGTTTGACCTCTTTGCCGAAGACGGCATCTTCGAATGCCAATTCCAGGTTGTACTGGAGGTCGGAGCCCCGTTCAGCCCGCCGTCCTCCGCTACGGCCGCCGGCGCCGAAGAAGTCATCGAAGATGTCGTTGAAGACATCGCCGAATCCTCCCCGCCCGAAGTCGAAGCCCTCGAAGCCGCCGCCCCCGAAGCCCTGCTGGCCCTCGCCGTGCCCGAACGTATCGTAGCGACGTCGCTTTTCGGCGTCGCTCAGGACCTCGTAGGCCTCATTGACCTCTTTGAACTTCTCCTCGGCCGTTTTCTTGTGCGCGTCGACGGTCTGGAGGTCGGGATGATACTGGCGGGCCATCTTACGGAAGGCCTTCTTGAGCTCGTCGTCGGAGGCGGTCCGTTCGACTCCAAGGGTCTCGTAATAATCTCGTTTTCCCACGGGTGACATGGCGTAGAAGATGCTCAGCGCCCTCAGTTACTTCTTTTCCTTATCCACTTCCTCAAACTCGGCGTCCACGACTTTTTCATCGCCCCGGCTTCCTCGCCGGGCTTCGCGCCGGCGCTCGACGCGGAGGCTTTCTTGTACATCTCTTCCGCCAGCTTATGGGAGGCGGTGGTGAGAGCCTGCATCGCCGACTCGATCGGGCCCGCGTCGGTGCTCTCCATGGCCTTCCGGAGCGCGGCCACTCCCTCCTGGATCTTCGCCTTGTCCGCCTCCTCGACCTTGTCTCCGTGCTCCTGGAGGTTCTTCTCGGTCGCGTAAATCAGGTTGTCGGCCTGGTTTTTGGCCTCGGCCACCCGTCGGCGCTTCTTATCTTCTTCGGTATGGCTTTGGGCTTCCTTAACCATCCGTTCCACTTCGTCCTTATGCAGCCCGCTGGAGGCCGTAATCTTGATGGACTGTTCCTTCTGGGTGGCCATGTCTTTGGCCGAGACGTGCACGATCCCGTTGGCGTCGATATCGAACGTGACCTCGATCTGGGGGACTCCCCGAGGAGCGGAGGGAATGCCCACCAGGTCGAACTGGCCCAACAACTTGTTGTCGTTGGCCATCTCGCGTTCGCCCTGAAAGACTCGAATCGTGACGGCCGTCTGGCTGTCGGCCGCGGTCGAAAAGATCTGGCCTTTTTTGGTTGGAATCGTCGTGTTGCGCTCGATGAGCTTGGTAAAGACCCCGCCCAGCGTCTCGATCCCGAGTGACAAGGGGGTGACGTCCAGGAGCAGGACATCCTTCACCTCTCCTTTCAGAACCCCGCCCTGAATGGCGGCTCCGATGGCGACCACCTCGTCCGGATTCACGCCGCGGTGAGGCTCCCTGCCGAAGAAGTCCTTCACGGCTTGAATGACCTTCGGCATCCGGGTCATGCCGCCGACCAACACCACTTCGTTGATGTCCTGTGCCGATACCCCGGCGTCGGCCAAGGCCTTCTTGCACGGTTCGATCGTGCGTTGAATCAGATCATTCACCAACTGTTCGAGCTTGGCGCGGGTGAGCTTGGTCACCAAGTGCTTGGGGCCGGCGGCATCGGCTGTAATAAAGGGCAAATTGATTTCGGTTTCCTGGGAGGAAGACAGCTCGATCTTCGCCCGCTCGGCCGATTCCTTGAGACGCTGCAAGGCCATCCGGTCCTTGCGGAGGTCGATCCCCTGATCGCGCTTGAATTCGTCCACGAGCCAGTCCATGACGCGCAGGTCGAAGTCATCGCCCCCCAAGTAGGTATCGCCGTTGGTCGACTTGACTTCAAAGACGCCTTCGCCGATCTCCAGGACCGAGACGTCGAACGTGCCGCCGCCTAGGTCGTAGACCGCGATCCGCTCGTCCTTTTTTTTGTCGAGGCCGTAGGCGAGGGAGGCCGCCGTCGGTTCATTGATGATGCGCAGGACAGTGAGCCCCGCAATCTGACCTGCGTCCTTCGTGGCCTGGCGCTGGCTGTCGTCGAAATAGGCGGGCACGGTGACGACCGCTTCGGTCACCTTTTCGCCCAGGTAGTCCTCCGCGGTCTGCCGCATTTTCTGCAGGATCATGGCGGAGACTTCCGGCGGGCTGTAGTGCTTGCCGCGAATCTCCACATGGGCATCCCCGTTGGCCGAATCGGCCACCTGGTAGGGGAGGCGTTTCTTGGCTTCTTGCACTTCCCGAGTATTGAACTTCCGTCCCATCAGGCGTTTGACCGAGAAAATCGTATTTTCGGGATTCGTAATGGCCTGTCGCTTGGCGATCTGTCCGACCAGCCGTTCTCCCTTGTCGGTCAGGCCTACGACGGAGGGCGTCGTGCGACTGCCTTCTGCGTTCGCAATGACGACCGGATCCCCTCCACTCATGATTGCGACGCAGGAGTTTGTCGTCCCGAGATCGATGCCGATGACCTTCCCCATGGGTGTGTGCCTCCCTCTCTAATTCCGAGACGCTGGGTAGTGTTTCTGTCTCAGCGATTGACTCTGCGCGATGTCGTCGAAAGTGATCACGAACCGGGGGCCTCAGTCGTCGGTTCGCCGTCTGTTGACGCGCTCCTGGGCGCGGCGACGGCGACCATGGCCGCCCGCAGAATGCGGTCATGCAGCCGGTACCCCTTCTGATACTCTTCCACCACTGTATTGTCTGGGGCCGTGTTCGACTCCAGTTTCGTCACGGCTTGGTGGCAGGCGGGATCGAAGGGTTCACCGATACTGACGACGGACGTCACGCCGAACTTGGAGAGCGTTTCGGTGAATTGTTTCACCGTCAGCTCGACCCCTTGCATGAGGCCGTTGCCGTCCGGATTTTCTTTGGCGAAACGAACCGCTCGTTCCAGGTTGTCGAGAATGGGGAGGATATCTTTGATGATACGCTCATTGGCAAACAGCGACGCATCCCGTTGCTCCCGCAGGCTGAGTCGCTTGTAGTTTTCAAAATCTGCAGCCAGCCGCAGATACTTGTCTTGGAAGCCCTTCGCTTCCTCATCCTTCGCCGTCAAGCTCCTGGTGAGCATCTCCGTGGCAGTCGCTTGGCCCTCCTTGGATTTCCCCCCCGCTTCGGACGGAGGGACCATAGAGGGAACTTCTCCTAAGTTGTCAGAATCTCGGCTGTTTTCTTTGTCTCTCTTCACAAGAAACACCTACCCGCACGGTGAGATAGCCACCAAGCTCATGAAGTCAATGGCTTCTGCGTATTTAGAGGGGGCTCCGGAAATTCGGACAGTGTGATAAGTGGTAGCCTGGCTTCACCAAGGCCATCGAGAGGTGGCGAACCAAAGGAGCGAGGCGATGAAGAGAACGAGACGCAATCACGGAGCAACCTTCAAGGCGCAAGTGGCTGTTGCAGCCATCAAAGGCGACAAGACGCTGGCCGAGTTGGCCGAGCAATTCAGTGTCCACCCCACCCAGATCACCGAATGGAAGCAGCAATTGCTGGCGCGGGCCGCAGACGTGTTTGGCGGAACGAAGGCTCCATCAGAGACACCGGATCTCAAGACCCTGCATGCCAAGATTGGGCAACTGGCCCTGGAGAATGATTTTTTAGCCGGGGCGCTCACCAAGGCGGGCTTGCGGAGCGCAAAGCGATGATCGACCGAACCCATGCCCTGCCAGTCGTGCGGCAATGTCAGCTTCTCGGATTGTCTCGCTCGACGGCCTACTATCAGCCGACGCCGGTATCGGGGGCGGAGCTGGCTTTGATGCGTCGGATTGACGAGCTCCATCTGACCTATCCGTTTGCCGGCGCCCGGATGCTGCGCGACCTCTTGCGGCGAGACGGCCATGCGATTGGGCGGCGGCACGTCGCTACGCTGATGCGACGCATGGGCCTGGCAGCCGTGTATCGCAAGCCGCACCTCAGCCAGCGGCATCCCGCCCACACGGTCTATCCCTATCTGCTGCGCGACCTGGAGATCATCCACCCCAATCACGTCTGGGGGGAGGCGCTCGGCATTGAGGCGGAGGATCTCGACAGGAAAGGAGAGGCCCACGCTGCGCGCTTCGACCAGGGCCGGGAGCTGCGGCCTGGGATCGACGGCGGTGAGCCAGGTCACGCGGGCCGGATAGTGCGGAAGATTGAGCCCGGTGCCCAGGCCGATCTCCAACACGGCGCCGGACGCGCCGGCGAGCGCCTCACGGCGCTGCCGCTGAAATTCCTCCTTCCCCATGACCCATTCCATGAGATGGGGAAAGATGTTGTCGGCATACCATCCCATACGCAACCCCCAGTATAGCAAAGACCGCGGTCATGGCCTCTCAAAATCTTGTTCATGGTGCAACAGGGCGATCCTGAGAATCCCCTAAACGTGGAATAAGCCGGGTGGTGGTGTAAGGAAAAGAGGCTCTTCCGGCTTTCGTGTGGGCGGACAGGCCCCCGGCTGACGAAAGGCAGGGGAGGGAGAGGACTGTCGCCCTTCTTGCCCGCCGCGGGCCGGCGACTGTCCCCGTTCCTCAGGAAGGTATGGGGGGCAGATAGCCGACAGTGGGCTATCCCCCGTGCTCGCGCAACGCGCGGTCTCGGAAGATGAGTATGGGACGGTTGGGAGATTCCCTTGCTCCCGGCCTGCGACGAGCTCAGTCGAGCGCGCGCACGCCTCAGAAGGAAGGAGAGGGGGCCTGGTGATCTCCTTGCTCGCGCAACGCGCGGCCTCAGAAGGCCCTCGTTGGACGCGCGCAATGGGAGATCAATCAGGCCCCCTCTCGAGATAGAGAATAAGCAAGCTTGGAAGGATCATTTCTATAGGATCACTG
>SWDL01000464.1 GCA_005116795.1 Nitrospira sp.
AGCCGACTGGCTCCAGGAGAGTTTTACGGAGTGACGAAACATTGCTCGGAACAGGTGCTGGAGAGCTACACGGCATATTTCGACCTTTCGCTCCTCCGGCTTTTCGTTCCGTACGGGCCCGGACAACGTGGGCGCATGATCCCCAATATCGCCAAGGCAGTTCGTGAGGGGCGCCCGGTCGTGCTGGTCAATGGAGGGCATCCGTACGTGAATCCGGTCTTCATTGATGATGTCGTCGCGGTGATGCGGCAGGCGCTCCGGAGACCGGGGACGCATGTGCTCAATGTCGCGGGGCCGGAGTCTATCAGCGTACGCGAGATCGCCACGATCGCAGGGACTCTCGTCGGTCGTGAGCCTGTATTCGAGGAAGGGAGCGAGGCGCCGGCGTCCGATCTTCTCGCCGACATTACCGCCTTGCGAAGTCGGTTTGCGATTCCCGACTTGGTCGGTCCGGTTGAGGGCATCCGTCGACTCCTAGAGGCCGACGACCTTCATGACCGACGTGAAGCCCCACCACTCTTGGGACGAGGGGAAATGTGCCCCGCGCGGGTATCGTGAAAGCTGTGAGGTAAAGGGTGCAGACCTCCTTATTAGCCCACTTAGTTGATCCGGTGTCGCGATCGCCTTTGGAGATTTCGGAACAGCGCGGGGACGGGCATCAGGTCCGTGAAGGAGTGCTGCG
>SWDL01000465.1 GCA_005116795.1 Nitrospira sp.
CCGGTGGTCTGATAAAACCGGCTCCGTTGTCGAAACCACCGTTCAGTGATCAGGAAAATCAGCGCGAGCCCGACCAGCAGGAGGCTTAAGATGCTCGCCGCGGTATTGTCGGACCGTCCAGTCATCTGCTGGAACACGGCATAGGTGAGCGTCTGGTAGCGAAGCAATGACACGGCACCGAAGTCCGACACGACGTACAAAATGACGAGCGCAATCCCGGCGGCAATCGAGGGGCGCATCAGCGGCAGTGTCACGCGCCAGAGGGTCGAGAGACGGGAGACGCCGCTGGCCCGTGCCACCTCTTCGAACGACACGTTCATACTGAGGAGGGCACTGCGGCTCAGAAGATAGACGAAAGGAAACGTGTCCAACGCCATGACGAGCGTCGCGCCCGAGTAACTATGGGGAGAAAAGATTCTGGCCTGGGGACCGGCCGCCAGTTGCCAGAGGTGCTCGACGGGGCCGCCGAATCCCAATAGGTAGGAGTAGACATAGGCCAGCACATAGGTCGGCATCGCCAACGGAAGGACCAAGGCACCTTCCCACAGCCTGCGGCCGGGAAATTCCACACGTGTGACCAGCCAGGCGGTCGAGACGCCCAGGACCAGTGTGATGACCGCCACGCTGGCGGCTAATGAAACGGTGTTGAACAGCAACTCGGGAATGCGGGTGGCCCAGAGTCGTCCCCACACCACGGCATCGGCCGACAAGGCCAAGTATGTCACGTAGGTCAACGGCAGGACCAGGAACGTCGCGGTGACGATCGAAAAGATCTGAAGCGGGGATGAGAAATTCCGGCGGAGTATGGCCATCATGGGGCCGCGGGGACTAGCGCAGCCCCACTTGTTCGATCAGGGTCATGGCCGGCTCCCGCAACTCGGACAGCCGCGCCAAGGGGACCAGCGCGGCACGAAAGGCTTTCCGCTCAATCAAGGCCGGATCGGCTTTCACTTCGGGATGGAGCGGATACTCCTTGTTGAGGTCTGCGAACAACTTCTGCCCGGCCTGCGCGACGAGGAACTCAACGAGCAACTTGGCGCTGTCGAGACGGCGCGTGTGCCTGATCACGCCGATCCCCGCCACGTTCATAATCGCCCCCATTCCGCCTTCCTGCTGGTCCGGCATCAGCACCGCGATCGGCGCCCCAGGCTGGGCGGCGAGGTGCCGGTAGACATAATAATGGTTGACCAGTCCCGCCGCGACTTGCCCCTTCGCGACCGCTTCGACGATTTGCGAGCTTTTCTGATAGACCTGCGTGCCCGCGTTGGTCTTGATCCCTTGCAAGAACTCCTTCGTCCGATCATCTCCCATGGTGGCTTGGATGACCGATACCCCGGCCTGCAGGTATTCGCTTCCTGAATTGGGAATGGCAATCTTGTCCTTCCACTGTGGGGCCGTGAGATCGAAAAGGGATGTGATCTCACCAGGCTTGATCCGCGCCGTGTTATAGACGACGACCCAGAATCGCCCAGAGAGGCCCAGCCAACTGTTGTCCGGGGCCCGGTATTGGGAGGGAATGGCCCGTTCGATTTCCCTCATGTTCAGCGGGCGCAGCAGGCCCAGTTCCCGCGCGCGCTCGAGACTGCCGGCGTCGTTGGTGATGAAGACATCCGCCGGAGTGCGCAGGCCCTCCGCCTGAAGGCGGTTGATGAGCTCGGTCGAGCCCGACGAGAGCAGGTCGATCTGAATGCCGGTCTTGGTTTGGAACGCATCCAACACCGGCTTGATCAACCGCTCCGCCCGACCGGAATAGACGACCAGGCGCTCGGCCGCCGGAACCGGCAGCGCCGTCCCCAGCACGAAGAGCCAAGCGGACAGGAGACAGAGGAGTCGTTTTTGAAATTGATTTTGATTCATGCTCTCAATTATACATGACAGTTAAAGGCGGGTCAATGACGGCAGCCGGAACAGACGCCATAGAGTTCCAGCTTGTGGGTCTGGATGGCAAAGCCGTTCTTGGCGGCCACCTCCGCCTGAAGCCGCTCGATGTCCTCGTTCTCGAATTCGACGATCTTCCCGCAGGAGGTGCAGATGAGGTGGTCGTGATGCCCTTTGTGCGCCACATTGTCGTATTTTGTTTGGGTGCCGAAGTGGCGGGCTTGCGCGAGGCCGGCCTCGCAGAACAGGTTGAGCGTCCGGTAAATCGTCGCCAGCCCCAGGTGCGGCACCCGCTTGAGCCGGTGGTACATCTCTTCGGCGGTGATGTGCTCAACTTTCAAGAACGCGTCAAGGATTTGCTCTCGCTGGCGCGTTAGCTTGAGCTGATGCTTCGCGAGGTGCTCTTTCAGGAGCGCGATATCCTTGGGAAGTCGATGGATGGTCGCCATGGGGCCTCCGATTGGGGGACAAATCTTAAAGGGAGGGAAGGGTATGGGTCAAGGGCCGCTTGGTCGCTCGCTTCGATTCGGGGGCAGGATGCGCGTTGACAATTGGCCGAGCAGGTTGATCGGCTTCCGAGCCGGCTCTACGATCACTCCCCTCGACAGGCCAGGCGATATTACGGGCCGAAGCGGAAGCCGAAGAGCAGCGTCACGCTCGTGGTGTCCCGCTCGACGGACGGGGAGAGGTTGATGCTATGAATGTTGAACATCAGCGTGTTGGCCAAGGCCAGCTTCGGCGAGAGTTGGTATTCCGCCGAGATGCCGATGGGGATCCAGTGGCTGGTGTCGTTCCGATCGATGCGGCCCGGCCCGGAGCCCTTGTCCAGATCGGAATGGAGCAACCCAAGCCCCGCAAAGGGTACGAGATTCACCGCACCCATGCGGTAGTGATACCTGGCCAACCCGGCGAACCCTACATTGGTCAAATCACCCACGGGAGACAATAACATCATGCCACCGATCGAAAAGGCGCGATCGACATAGTAATCGACGTTGAAACTCATGGCGAATCTGGTCCCGTCGACCGTGCCGCTCCAGAAGCCGAAGTCGGTGCCGAACCCGAACCGATTCGTGAGCTCCTCCGCCCCCGCAAAAGCCGGCAGCCCGACCAGCCACGCGGCCAACGCACAGGCCGCCAGCCATCTCCGGTTGTTGGTGCGAATCATGAGTCACACTCCCTTGCGAGACTGATCCTTTGCGAGACGATCCTTGAGGTGTCGCATCCGGTAGTGCCGCGACGGCAAACATCGCGACTCTACCATAGGCCTTGGAGACCGACAAGCGACAGCCTCCCGGCCAATGCTCCCGGCCCTGCTGATTGATCTGGATCCTAACGGGGATATTGGGGAGACGGACGATGAGATCGACTTGGCAGGGTAGCGCGATCAGAGATATCGGCGGTTCACCACGCGAGTGGCGGCGTCGAACTCATACAGCAGCGGAGCGCCCGTCGGGATATTGAGCTCCAGCACCTCGGCCTGCGAGAGCTTGTCCAGGTGCATCACGAGCGCACGGAGACTGTTCCCGTGGGCAGCCACCAGGATGGTCTCTCCCGCCTTCAGAGAAGGAAGGATCGCCTTCTCATAGTAGGGCAGCACCCGCTCAGCCGTATCTTTCAGGCTCTCACCGCCGGGCGGCCGTATGTCGAAGCTCCGCCGCCAAATCTTTACCTGCGCGTCGCCGTACTTCTGCGCGGTTTCGGCCTTGTTTAAGCCTTGGAGCTCGCCATACATGCGCTCATTGAGTGCCTCGTCTCGCTGAACCGGGATCCCCGGCTGGCCGATCACCTCCAGCGCGATCCGCAAGGTCTCGATCGCCCGCTTCAGGACCGAGGAAAAGGCCCGATTGAACGTCATGCCGGTGAGCTTCTTGCCGGCCTCCTTGGCCTCCTGCTCGCCCTTGGGGGAGAGCGGCACATCCACCCATCCGGTGAACCGGTTCTCCAGATTCCACTGCGACTCTCCATGTCGTAACAGGACCAGGTGGCTCATGGGTGGCTCCTTGCGCGGGTATGCGTTGAGGATACGCGAACATGAAAAGATGTCAAGACAACCGCGCGCGAAGGGGTGTGGCCCCGCGATACCCTTGTGACCTGCCACGCCCCCGCCTCCCCGACCTTTGCCGATGAACCCAGCCGTCTTCACTCTGCCGTGATCGAGGCGCATCTTCGGGAGACCACGGGGGCCTCTCGATTCCGGTCCGTGGAGATTCGTCGCGGTGCATATTTTCCGGGCCTCCCGCCCGCCTGGCCGCCAGGCTCTTCAAGGCACACTTCGCAGAAACCGCACCCTGGATGCTGACGCTGGTCCCGGACCACCCCGCCGTATTGGGCTGAATACATTGACGGTCTGGGGACCCGCTGCTAGACTTTTTTAGTGCGATCACGGTGCCCTTCTCTGTGACAATCTGTGGGGTGGTGAAGCCGTATGGATGCCGTCAGGAAAGTCCAATCGATCCGAGACAATATCGAACGGGTGATCAAGGGTAAATCCGAGGTCATTGAACTCACCGTCGTCAGCCTTCTGGCGCGGGGCCATCTCCTGATCGAGGACGTGCCGGGCGTCGGGAAAACGACGTTGGCTCACAGCCTGGCCCGATCGATCGACTGCACCTTCAAGCGGATTCAATTCACCAGTGACCTGCTGCCTTCGGACATTCTCGGGGTCTCCATCTTCAACCGGCAGAAGCAGGCCTTTGAGTTCATGCCGGGGCCGATCTTCTCGAACATCGTGCTGGCCGACGAAATCAACCGCACGACGCCGAAGACGCAGAGCTGTCTCCTGGAAGCCATGAATGAATCTCAGGTGTCGGTCGACAGCCAGACCCATCATCTGCATCAGCCGTTCATGGTCATCGCGACCCAGAACCCCTCCGAGCATCACGGGACCTTCGCCCTGCCCGAATCCCAGCTGGATCGGTTTCTGCTGCGCGTGCGGATCGGGTATCCGGAGCTGAGTGAAGAGAAGAAGATCCTCGATCGGCCACAGGCCATGCACCCTGCAGAAATTCTTCATCCGGTCCTCTCCGCCCAGGACGTCCTTGATCTCCAGCAGACGGTCGAACAGGTGAGGTTGGATGAAAGCCTGCTGGACTACCTGCTGGCCATCGTCACGGCGACCCGGCAGTCGGAATGGCTGACGCTCGGCGTCAGTACCCGCGGCGCGATGGCGCTCTGCAAGGCCGCCAAGGGACTCGCGATGGTACGCGGACGGCAATACTGCGTCCCGGATGACATTAAGGAGTTGGCCCCCATCGTCCTCTCCCACCGCGTCATGGTCTCCGGCAATCAAGGCGGAAGCCAAGGCTTTGAGGAGGCCGAGCGCGTGATCCACGATATCCTCGAGACCGTGCCGGTTCCCGTCTAGCCATACGGCTCGCCCGGAGGTTCATCGACGTGCCCCTCCCGATGACGAGCCAGCGGTTGCCGACCCGTCGAGAGCCTCAGGGTCGAGCGACCCTTCGCGGGTTCTTTCGGTGGTTCTCTCGTCATCGGACGATTCGCCTCACTCCGGAAGGAGTCCGGTTTCTGCTGTTATCCGGAGCCGCCGCCGCCGCGGCGATCAATACCGGCAACAACCTGCTCTATTTGTTGCTCGCGATGATGCTCAGCCTCATCGTGGTCTCGGGCATCCTGTCGGAGCAGTGCCTCAAACAGGTGATCCTTCGCCGCAGGCTGCCGCCGCATCTCTTTGCGGGGGAGCCGACCACGCTGACCATGGTCATGACGAACCACAAGCGCGCGCTCGCGTCCTTTTCCTTGCGCGTGATGGATGTGGTCAACGGCGTGCCGGTCGATCGCGGGATTCACGTGTTACACCTCCCGAATCGAACGACCACCCTGCAGGCCTATCCCGTGCTCCTCACGCGCCGCGGTCGTCACCGGATCGAGGGGGTGAAGCTCCTGACTCGATTCCCTTTCGGCATCTTCGTCAAGGCGGTGTCGATGCCGCTGGAATCTGAGCTGGTGGTCTATCCCGAGCGCAAGCCGCTGCCGAACACCCTCACACAGGAGTTCGTGGCCGTCGGATCACACCGATCGGTCTCGCGGCGTGGGCGGGGTCCGGACCTCTACAATCTTCGACTGTACCAGACGGGCGATGACTCTCGCATGATCCATTGGATG
>SWDL01000466.1 GCA_005116795.1 Nitrospira sp.
GAAAACCACGGGAATCCATGACCGAAATTAGCATCGGATTACCGCATTGGCAACAAACCGGATAGGCAAGGTTTGAACGTCGCTCGGCTGGAGTCAGCAATCCTGTCCCAAAGCCCGGCAATCACAGCATTCCTCTTCCGCCCAAACCCGATAAAGGAACCGCCCCATGAACCGACGATTAATCCGATCACGGATCATGCTTGCAGCCGCACTGTTCGCCGGTTCTGCCATGCCCATACATCCTGCTGAAACGCGAGCAGGCGAGTCCTTAACTGAACCTAGCCCCCGGAGCAACTTTCTTGGGCTGGAGGAAGCGATTCGGATCGGGCTTTCTCAGCATCCACTCATCCAACAGACCCGGTATACCTCGGTGGCCGCAAAGGCCGTGACCAAGCAGACCCGGGGTGAGCTGTATCCATGGCTCGAGGCCTCCGTCGCCGAAAGTAACGGATCGCTCCGCATCACGACCAGCGACGGCCAGATCGTCCATGGCCGAGGCGGCATTGGCTTCCTTCCGGGCGCCGCCCTGCCCCACCATAACCAGAATATGTTGACCGGCGGATTGATCCTGAACCAACTCATCACAGATTTCGGCTACACCGCCCAACGCATCCTCGCCAATGAGGCGAATGAAGCCGCAAGCGAGAAGGAAATCCTCACGAACAAGGCCGTCATTATTCTCACTATTCAAAAAGCCTATCTCACGTGCCTGCTCCAGCAGAGCCTGGTCGAGATTGCCGGAGAAACCGTCAAGAGGCGAAACACGCTTCGGGATCAGGTCCAGGCTCTGTACAAGCATCAACTGAAATCGAAGGTGGATCTGGACCTGATTCTGGTCGAAGTCTCGAATGCGAAGCTGGCTTTCATCAGAGCTCAGAATGATCTGACGCAGGCCTTCGCGACGCTCAACAATGCCATGGGAGTCGAAGGCTCTGATCGCTATGAGCTGGCCAAGATCCCCATCATGATCGCTCCCACGCCGGATCTTCCGCATCTGGTGGAAGTCGGATTGGCGGATCGGCCGGAGTTGTTGGGCAACCGCGATCGCCTGGTTGCCAGCGAGGAGTTACTCAAGGCCGCCAAGGCACTGAACCTCGGCTCTCTTTCGGCGGTCGGGACCATCGGGGTAACGAAATATTGGGATGTTCATGATGAAGGAATTCACGATAATCAGGTGGCTCCGCTGTGGGGCGCGGGGGCCACGATGAAATTTCCTCTCTTCACCGGTTTTCGCATTCAGAACCAGATCAAAGAAGCGGGACACCACCAAGGAGAGACGCAGCACGAACTTGAGAACCTCTCGAATGAGGTGGTGCTGCAAATTGTCCGGGCCTACCTGACCCAAACCACGAATGCGGAGCAGATCCCACTCGAACGCGAACAAGTGTCTTTTGCCAGAGAGGCTCTCTCCCTGGCCCAAGAACGGTACAAGCAAGGACTGAGCCCGATTGTGGAAGTCGTCCGGGCGACGACTGCACTGTTCGAAGCCGAGTCCCGCTTGGCCGAAGCCCAATACATCTACAAAATCAGTGAGGCTGCGGTGGCATATGCAACCGGACAAGATTACAAACGCTTCTAGCGACCACGAATCGAAAGCCGGCGATCTGAGCCTTCGGCTGCCGGTCTTCCTATTGGTGCTGTGGGCCATCAGCCTGTCCTTCTCCAGCGTTTCCGCCGCATCGCCGCCGTCGTCACCTTCAAGGTCAAACAGCAACCAGGAGACCCCGAAGAAATCCTCCCTGAGCTGGGATGGAGCCATTCGTCTTGCACTCGCCAAGCAACCATTGCTCAAGATCGCGCAGCATGAGGCACTCGAATCTCAGGCCGTCGTGAAACAAATTGAATCTGCCAATTACCCTCAGATTACCGGCATCTACGCCAACTCCGGCGGCAACACCAGGGTCCTGGCGAACCTGGGTATCTCTGGCTCGCTTCCCAAACCAGTCACCACGCTGACCACTCCGGGTCTCCGTGTGGACCTTCTGATCACTGACTTTGGCCACACGGCCCACAAGATCCTGTCCCAGAAGTCCTTGACCGCTTCTGCCGAGAAAGCCGTCCTCACGACCAAGGCGCTGGTTATTCTCAACACGGAACAGGCTTATCTCAACTGCCTCAAACAGCAGCGACTCGTAGACATCGCACGGCAAGTTCTGATGGAGCGTGAGCTGATCCGCCAGCAAGCTGAATCCTATTATCGTCATCAATTACGGTCGAAATTGGATCTGGACTTCGCTTCGGTCGAGGCGAATCGAGCAGAATTAGTCCTTATTAAGGCTCAGAACGATCTACGAGCCGCATTCGCCGCCTTGAACAATGCCATGGGGCTACAAGAGTCTGCTGAATATATGCTCGAGAACCTGACACTTGCGGTGCAGCCTGTCCCGCCGCTTGAGTCGTTGCTCAAGGACGCCCTCATCAAGCGGCCGGAGTTACTGGGAAGCAAAGACCGTATCCAGGCAGCGGAGGAAGCGTCGAAAGCGGCCAAGGCCCTGAACTACGGCAGCATCACTGCCATTGGGACGACGGGCTATACCTGGTGGAGCGGTCCGGAATTCAGCGCGAAAGGCAGCCAGACCAATCCAGGCAACCAGCTTGGGTGGTGGGGGGCTGGGGGAACCAGTGCGTTCCCACTCTACACCGGTGGTCGGATTGAAGGGCAGATCGAAGAGACGGGAGCTCGAAAGGGTGAGGTCGAAGCCAGTACACGGTCGCTCACGAATGACGTGGTCTTACAGGTCACCCAGGCCTTCCTGAGCCGACTGACCGCCAAGCAGCAAATCGAAGTCGCCGAGGAGAAAGTCGCTCACGCTCGCGAAGCCCTGACGCTCGCTCGGGAACGGTACAAGGTTGGCCTTGGTTCCATCCTCGACGTGACAACCGCGGCGGCGGATCTCCTCAGCGCCGAAGTCGGGCTTGCGGAGTCCCAGTATGAGTACCAGGCGAGCGAAGCCGCTCTCGCCTATGCGACCGGAACTGAGTTCGCGCGTTATTGAGCCGACCTGTTATGTCGCAGGAGGATTCCGTTGGCGACGATGCGCAACCCCCGAAGTCTCGTGATCGGATTCTTACTGGCGGCCTTGATCGGCTCAGCGGGGTCGACCTGGGCTGCGGTGTCTCAGGAAAACTCGCCAGGGGGGCAACCTCCCCAAGAGTTGGAACGTGATGCGCCCATATCAAAAGGAGCGTTTCTCGGATATGAGACCGCCATCCAGATCAGCTTCAAGCACCATCCCTTGCTCCGAAAAGCCCAAAAAGCGGCCCTGGTGGCGGAGGCCGTCACGGACCAGGCGAAATCGAGGTACTATCCCGAACTGAATGCCTATGCCCTCCAAACAGGCGGGACAATCCGCCCGCTCAGCGTTTTCAACATCGCCGGCGCTCAGAATAAACCGACTTCCTACGTGGAAAGCGCCGGCGTTCGAGCGGATCAGTTGATCTACGATTTCGGCCAGACCACCCACAAAGTACTCGCTGAACAAGCCGGCCAAGAGGCGGCTGAGAAAGATATCCTTGCCAAAAAGGCGTCGGTGATCTTCAGAGTTCAGCAAACCTACATCCACTGCCTGCGGCAAAAGCGTTTGAGGGAAATCGCCGAAGCGACCGTTCGGGAGCGCGGTGTCCTCCGTGACCAGATCGCGAGTCTCCATAAGCATCAGTTGAAGTCCAAGCTGGATCTCGACCTGATCTCGGTCGAGCTGAAAAACGCAGAAGTGCAACTGCTGCAAGCGAAGAACGAGTTGCTCGCGGCCTTCGCCGCGCTGAACAATGCGATGGGGGTACGCGGGGTCGAGGACTACACATTGGAGGATGTCCCAACTGCGATGACCTCCTGGGGTACGCTCGAATCGTTGATCCAGCAGGGGTTGAAGGATCGTCCGGAATTGATGGGTGTAGCCGACAGGATCAGACAGGCCGAGGAGCAACTCAACTCAGCGAAGGCGCTCGCCCTGCCTACAATCTCAGCGCTGGGCACATACGGCGTGATCCACTTCAGCGATGCGCCGACAAACCAGTACGCAGGCTCCCATCCCGGACAAACCAATCTCTGGTGGGGGGCCGGCGTAACGATCTCCACTCCACTCTTTACAGGATTTTTCATCGAGAATCACGTGGCGGGTGCCCGCGAGAACAAGTACAAGATGGATCAAAGGAAAGCCGATCTCTCAAACAAGATTACGCTGGAGGTCACGGATGCCTACCTCACGGTCCAGACCGCACAGCAGCAAGTCAAAGTCGAAGAGAGAGAGGTCGAGGCGGCACGGAGCGCGCTGACGCTGGCGAAGGAGCGCTACCGGCTTGGCTTGGCGTCGATTGTGGACATCACCACTGCGACAACGGCGTTCTTGCTCGCACAAGTGATGCTCTCCGAGGCACAGTATGCAGTACAAGCCGGCGCCGTCGCATTGACCTATGCGACCGGCAAGGGGTATCTGCAGTTCTAGATTGAGTGAGGATGCTCAGTTCACGCGGCAACGCTCAAAGTTGGAACAGGGATCTCTCCTGAGTCAGACAGTCGGATGTGGCGGTGACGGGCGCGCAAACCCGCTTGGCGGAAGCCCAGTACGATTACAAAACCGCGGAAGTCACTCTGGCCTATGCGACCGGGGCGCTGGCGGGGGAAATGACGGGAGGAAAGTGAGCGACGGGTTGGCCGATGTGCAGCTTGTGAAGATCGAGCACCAGTTCGTCTTTCTCGTTCCCAAAGGCGGTATCCAGAAAGCTCGTCTCCTGGATCACCACCGCCTCTCTCGGCTGAAACAGAAGGTCGAATCCTTTGGCCGCGGTCGGCCGCATCGGATAGCGGCGGTCATACACCATCCCATAGGCGGGAATGCCGTAGACGATCCGGTGATTGCCGAGAATGAAATGGAGCTGCTGTCCCTTTACATACAGCCCGCCGGAGGTGATCACCCGCTTGATGGAGGTCTCCGGCCGGCTCAGGTAGTACGTGACCCGTTCGTTGGGCTGGGCGCGACCGAGCGCCTCGGCCAATCGTGGCGCGAGCATCGCCATCTCTTCCTCGGTAAACGCCTGCTCGGGCGTCGCTTCTCCCGCAAACCACATCACCGGGCTGATGCGCCGTTGCTTGACCGAGATGCCGCGCAAAATCCGTTCGAGTTCGCTCGCCGAGATGATCAGCGGATGGCTGTGCTTCGTATAAGGCGCTTCGTCCAAGACATGGATGTCCCGTTCGAGACGGACGAAATTGACCGGGTCTTCATAGACCGCCCGGGAGGGCACATGGGGAATGGCGCAACCGACAAGCAACGCTGAAGTCAGAACGCTGAACGCTGAATCACGGAAGAGCCCGCTCCAGATCCTCCCTCCGAACCTCACATTGGAATTCCTCATTCCTCGTTCAGCCTTCATCCTTCAGAGTTCCGTGCTATTCCGTGACGGTCACGGTGATCTCGATGCGCTCCAGGGGATTGTCCCGGCTGTCGCGCTTCGAGCCCACGACGCGATCCACAATTTCCATCCCGTTGACCACTTCCCCAAAGACCGTATATTGCCGATCCAGGAAGTTGGCGTCCGCCACACAAATAAAGAATTGCGAGCCGGCGCTGTCCGGATCGTTGGCCCTCGCCATCGACACGATGCCGCGCTTGTGTGGACGGCTGTTGAATTCCGCCTTCACCTTGTGGCCGGGCCCGCCCATGCCGTGAGAGCTTCGATCCTGACTCTTGCTGTTCGGATCCCCGCCTTGGATCATGAAGCCCGGAATCACGCGGTGGAACGTCGTTCCGTCGAAAAACTTGTCCTTCGCCAGTGTGATGAAGTTGTTGACGTGATGAGGCGCCACGTCCGGATAGAACTTCAGCACAATATCGCCCCAGGGTTCGCCCTGAGACTTCAAACTGATCGTCGCCTGCGTCTGATTCGTCGCCTCTGCCATGTTTGTCCCTTTCCCTAGTCTTGCCTCTCGCCTCGTGCCTCACGCCTCATGCCCCAGATTTAGAACGGCAGGTGAAATCCCTCCGTCGCCTCCAACCCCTCGCTGATGCGCACCCACTGCCGGCCCTGATCGTCGCTGCGGAAGGCGCCCGAACTCGTCCCGGCGTAGAGGGCGCCGTCCGGAGACACCGCCAGCACCTGAATCGCCGGCTCGCTGAGTCCCTGGTTGATGGGCGTCCACTGTTTGCCGTCGTTCACCGATTTAAAAATCCCGCGACCGGTCGCCACAAACAACCCCTTGTCGTTGACGATGATCCCTCGGATGGAATCGTTCGGCAAGGCGCGGCTGATCGGCCGCCAGGTCCGTCCCCCGTCCCCGCTGCGGAACACCCCGCCGTCGAACGTGCCTGCGTACAAGACGTCCGGCTTGTTGAGCGCCAGGACGCGGATAAAATTCTCGCGCAGTCCTTCATGGTCGATCAGCCCCTCGGTCATCCGCGACCAGCCGCTGCCTGGTGGATCTTTCGGATTGAAGCGCACCACGCCTTTGCCTGAGGTCCCGGCAAAGAGCGTCCGATCCGGACCCATGGCCAGCGTGTGGACGAGGATTTCCTCCAGGCCTTTCGTGACTTCCCGCCACTGATCCTCGCCGGTGATCATCCGGTAGACCCCGCCTCCGGTCCCCGCGTAGACCTCGTGCCCGACGATCATCAAGGCCTTCACCTGCATCCGGGGCAAGCCGCCGTTCAATGCCTGCCAGGACTTGCCCTGATCCTTGCTGCGGAACACCCCGCCCCGCAAAGTTCCGGCATACACCGTCCCATCGGCTGCGGTCGTCAGGCAGAGGATGAACTTGTCCGAGAGGCCCGCGCTGGCGGGCTCCCACCTGTCGCCACGATCCTCGCTCCGATAAATCCCCATTCCGAAAGAGCCGGCATAGACCAACTTCCCCTGTCCTGCGGAGAGGGCCCCGATGCTGAGCGCCGCGTTCAAGGGCGGATCGGGGGAAAACCCCGGATGCGTGGGTGGCAGCGGACGGGTCTCATCGGCAGCCGGTCGCGTCTGTGCCGATACCTGGGACAGGGTCAGGGCCCGCGTTTCGCTCCCAAAAGTCCGGATCACCGACAAACCCTTGGCAAAGGATTGCACGAACTGATCCGTATTGCGGGGCGCGGTGGCGGACAATAGATCGCCGCCTTTCTCCGCTACCCGCCGGGCCGGGCTTTTTCGTGTTCGAGCGATTGCGGGCAAGATATTCTCCTCGCGAGCCGGGTTTGCCGGATTGCCGCATTGCGTCAACGCGGCTTGTTGACACAGCGCCGAGCGTTCGCCTACCCTGTTCGGTATAAAAACAAATGTTCGCATAGCGAACATGACAAAACAAGCGTCCCTGTCGTGGTCACAGGTCACCGAGCTGCGGAGGGGCGCGGAATTTATCCATTGTTCGGCAGGAGGAGAATCATGGCCAAGTACCACACCTCATTCGGCGCCCTGGGCAATTATCAGAAGGGCAGCATCGAAATCATCAACGACGACCCGAAACATTACGTTTTCTCGAATATTTTCGAGGTGGCTTCCAAGTCCAGGCCCTGGGAAAAAACGGCCGTTGGCAAAAACCTCGAATACGTGATCGAAGCTATCCGTGCCGAAGGCACTTCACCCTGGATGGCGTGTTCCCACGACGAATTCTGTGTAGTGATGGATGGCGAAGTCGAAGTCGAATTCGTAAAACTTGAAGACGCCAATGCCATCGCCCCCGTGACCAAAAACGGCCCCGTCCTGGTCAAGGGCGATCCGCGCGGCAAACGCATGGGAATGGTGCGTCTCAAGCGCGGCCACCAGGCCCTGCTGCCCAAAGGCGCGGCCTACAGGTTCAAGGCCAACCGTCCATCCGCCATGATGCAGCAGACCATGCAAGGCGAACTCACCCGGGAGAAGTGGGGCGA
>SWDL01000467.1 GCA_005116795.1 Nitrospira sp.
GAAGCCGGCGGCATCCTTGTGCAAGCTTGTGGACTCTCCCCGGCCCCTTCGGTACACTCCTCGCATGGAAATCGGCGCGGCGCTCTATGTGCTCCTGGCGATTGCGGTCGCGATCCTGGCCACGCGGGAGTTCGGTCGCTCGGGCCCCGGCTGGTTTTTCCTGTCCCTGATTCTGACGCCGCTGGCGGGGCTCCTGCTCTTTCTCCTGCCGCCTCGCCGCCGTCCTTGCCCCTTCTGCGCGGAGTCGATTCAAGCCGCGGCGTCGGTGTGCCGGTATTGCGGACGGGACGTGGCGCCCCTCACCCTGTCCACCGCGCTCCCCATGAAGACGCGGATCGTGTTGGCGATTCTCGTCACGGCGGTGCTGTTGGTGGCGCTCTCCCAATGCCACACCCGCTTTCAGTGGTGGCGAGGCGGCGGGGGCATCCAGGTGGACTATACGCCGGCGCTCAACGAACCCCGTTCGATCGAACGCTTCACGCTTCACGCATCACACTTCACGGGGCGGCGAGATGCGTGAACGGCGATGGGAGACCCCGACAACGCTGACGTTTGATCAGGCGCTGGCCGTCGGTGATCGCCTGGCGGCGCGAGGACTCTCGCCGACGGATCCGTCGAAGGACGTCATCTGTTACGTCGAAGAGTGGACGGTGGCCTCTCCGGATGACTTTGACCAACTGGATCCTTGGGCGACCGAAGATGTGACCTTGGTGCACAGTCGAGACGGATGGCAAGGGGATGTGTTTCTGCTGGCGGGCGGGTATCACACCGTGTATGAACGGTTTCAGGCAATCGGGACCTACTGTTCGGTGAGTCACCCCTGGCGGATCACCGCGCCGATGAGCCTGCACGATCCACAGAGCATGTTCTGGCTGGGGTTCCGCCACTCCCATGGGTTTGTCCGCGTGAGATTACAGACCCACGAGGTCATTACGCCGGGAGAAACCAGGGGGGATGGGCAACGGGCCGCCTGGCTGGCAGAGCGCCGTCGGGCCTTTTCCTCGTCGATCGGCCTGTTGAGCCTGCCCGTCGAGATCGATGAGGACAAAGATCAAGTCGTGCTGCGGAGTCTGGAGCGGAGCGTCCCGTTCTTCTGTTCCTGGCCCGATGCCTTCGGTCCCTGCCAATTCGAGTTCAACACCTCCGATCCCTATGAGTTTCTGGTGCCCGCGAGTCGGCTGGCGTCGACCTGGGGATCTAATCCAGCGCGCGTGCGGGCGTATTTGACCGGATTCTCGGAAGAGGCTCTGGAGGCCTTTGCCGCAGTGGAACCGGGGGCGCGCCTCGGCTATCGCTGTTCCGTCCACTGCGCCTTGGATGAGATCCCCGAGGTGCTGACCGCCATCGCGCCGGCGGGTCGCCTGTACACGACCTTGTGTGAGTTCCCGACGTCCACGTTGCTCCCGGACCGCGAAGACGCGTCCGCCATCGTCGGTCTCGTGGGCGCGGACGGGGCGTTCCAACTCGAAGCGCGGCTCAATCGCGCCCCGCTCGATGAAGAGCAGATGGCGGGCTGGCTGGAGGAGCTTCTTGGTGTCCCTGTCGTCTATGCCCCGCTTCCTCCATTCCCCTGATGGCGCCGGTCGATGCGTTCGCTCAGCAGCTTCGTCGCGCGCTGACCAAGCCGGTCATTCCTGTCTTTTTCTTTTTCGCCGGCGTGACGTGGGATAGCCTGACCCTCACGCGGATCGATCGACTCTCGGACAATCTCATCATCCTCGTGTACTTGCTCATGTTGGGCGCGAGCATTGTCCTGACCTATCGCACCGGAGCCTCACGTGGGGCCCCACAACCGGATCTCCCTCTGCTTGTGCGCTGGATGCCGGTCGAACGGGTGCAGTCCTCCCTGCCCTGGGCGATCCAGTTTCTCTTCGGCAGCCTGTTCAGCGCCTACGCGATCTTCTACTCGCAGAGCGCCTCGTGGAGTGGGACCGGCCTCTTCTTCGGCTTCCTCGTGGCGCTGCTGATCGCGAATGAATTCTTGCGAGGCCGATTGTCCAACGGCCCGCTGCTGATCGGGCTCTACACCGTGGTCGTCTTCAGCTTCCTGACCTTCGCGCTGCCGGTCGTCACCGGGTTGATGAATGTCTGGATCTTTTTGCTGGGCGCGGCGCTGACGCTGTTGATCGCCATGTGCGTGGTGCGGGTCATGCTCCGGTCCTCCTCATCGGGCTCTGAGCCGACGACGGCGCAGCCCTGGTGGCGCGGTGACGAGGCGCGCATGGGACTCCCCGGGGTTCTTGCC
>SWDL01000468.1 GCA_005116795.1 Nitrospira sp.
GATCGAAGTCGCCCAAAGCGGCATGGATCTTCGGCAGCTTCTCGGCATTCTCCATGATCGTCTTGGTGATGGTGTACACGACATCCTCCGGCACCGATGCGCCGACCAGGATGTTGGACACGGCCTTCACGGTCTTCACGGGCGCGGCCTGACCCTTGAACGTGTTGGGCGGTATCGTCGTCTCGGCCCAGCCGTGCTTCTCCACCATACCCTTGATGACGTTGTCGGGCAGCGGAACCATCACCATCTCGTTGATCGTCACGATCTGAGTCGCGGCGGGATGTCCCTTGGTGACGGTATGCGCCCAGCCGTCTGCCTGACCGTCCTTGATTGCCTCGGCCGTGCCGGTGCGCTCGGTGGCCTCGACGAAGCCACCCTTGCTCGCGATCGCCTCCTTGCTCGATCCGAGCAGCGCCAGGACCTGCCTGACTCCTTGCTCTCCCGTGCCGCCGGCGCGCGTGGTCTGCAGCTTGAACTTGTTCTTGGCGTTGGCTATGTCCTCCCACGAGGTGACACCAGACTTCTTCGTCGCGAAGGTGCCGAAATAGTAGATGTCGAGACCGCCCATCAGGGCGCGCACTTTGTCCTGCTTTTCCTTGAAGGCGCCCGTACCGCTGCAGCCTTCCGCCGATGAAACCGCAAAGCTGATGGCAATTTCCGCCTCACCGCCCTGCAGCAACTTGATGTTGCCGACACCGCCTGCGATCGGAAGCACGTCGATGCTGGAACCGGCCGCAAGCTTAGGCTTGATCATATCGGCCATGCCGGCGCCGTAGTTGTACCAGGCGGAGCCGACACCGACCGTCGCAAACCTGAGCTGCACCTTCTGTTGCGCCAACGCGGGCCCGACGCTCAGGCAAAGGCCCGCGGCCGCGAATGCCATAGTGCGAATGCGCTTCATGCTCCTACTCCTCTACCATCACTACACAGAGTGGGTTGCGGGCGACCCAGCGCCTAAGACGCCAGTTCCACCCCCGCCGCGGTCAGGATCTGGCGGACACGCTGACGTTGCTCATCCGAGATCGTCAGGCGTTCCGCAAAATCCTTGCCGATGGGCCGCGTCGCGTCGATCCCCATTTTGGTGAGCGTGAACGTTTCCGGATCGGAGGTCGGATCGAGGATTGCTCCCTTGCATCCCGGCACGAACACGATATCGCGCTCAGCACGCACGCGCGTCGCCACCGCCCACATGACATCGTTCATGTCGAAGATGTCGACGTCGTCGTCCACGACGATGACGTACTTCGTGTAGAACTCCGTGCCGAGTGCCGCCATGATCGCCTGCTGCGGCTCTCCCTGTGCGGTCTTCTTCATCTTGATAAAGGCCATGAAGGCACCGCAGGTCGTGTGCGGCACGTGCACCGAGATGACGTTGGGCAGATTGCGTCTCAGCGTATTGAGGATCTCTCCCTCGCGCGTAATGCACGAT
>SWDL01000469.1 GCA_005116795.1 Nitrospira sp.
TAGCGGGCGAGGCCGACCTTGCAGCAGCCCCGCTCCTGCCACCGCTGAGACGCGGCGACCGTTTCGTCCTCATGTTCCCAGACCTGAAGCGTGACGCCATGCACGCGGTAGCCCTGCTGCGTGAGCAGAAGCGCGGCCACGGAACTGTCCACTCCTCCGCTCATGCCGAGGATGATGGAGGGTTGGGTCATCGTCTGGGCGTCACAGGGCTTGAGACACGCGAGTCTTTTCTCTGGGGACGATCAGCTGGTGAACATTGTCCCGCTCAGGGGAAGGAGCGTGTTCGGTAAATCGCTCGGTGCCCATGTTCGAAAATCCATGGTACTGCACGCCTTCTTCGATGGACAGGCTCGGTGTTCGGACATCTCCGATCAGGACCGCAGGCTTGAGGAGCTGAATTTTCTCGGTCGCCGTGACCGACGCGCTGACCTTGCCTTGCGCGATCATGGTGCCGACATTGATGACGCCCGTCACGACGGCCTGTTCCCCGATGATGAGCGTGCCCTTCGTATGAATTTCCCCTTCGAATCGTCCATCCACCAGGACCGTGCCTTCAAAGGTGATGACACCCTTGAAGTCCACCCCTTTGCCCAGGTAGGTGAAGTTTTCGTCCTTGCCGGCTCCTGGCTGGTCCGCACTGTCGTTCCACGACCACATACTCCGTTCCTCCTTGTGCACAGATGAGTCTCTTGTCTGTGTCGGCATGAACGGAGCGTTCCTTTAGGCCAGCATCATCTCGACGAGCCGATCGAGGTCTTCGGCCGAGAAGAAGTGTACCACAATCTTGCCCGCTTTCCGCCCCCGGGTGATCGAGACCCGCGTGCCCAGTTGCCGCCGCAGTCGCTCCTCGATGCTTACGTATATAGACGTATTTATGGCCTGGCGCGTCGGCCGTGAGCGCTTCCCCGCCCGCCCAGCCAGGCGTTCCGCTTGTCTGACGGAGAGCTGTCCGTCGACGATCTGGCGGGCCAGGGCCACCTGATCGTCTTTCGCGCAGCCCAATAGGACCTTGGCATGGCCCGCGCTCAAGGTCCCGGCTTCGACCCACCTCTGGACTTCATGTGCCAGTTGGACCAGCCGTAAGATATTCGCGACGGTCGAGCGGTCCCTCCCGAGCCGCTTCGCCATCGTGTCCTGGGTGAGGCCGAACTCATTCATCAGGCGGTGGTACGCTCGAGCGGTCTCCATGGGATTCAGATCGCTGCGTTGGAGATTTTCTTCCAGCGCCAGCACCATGGCTTCTTCATCGCTACAGTTGCGAACAATGGCCGGGACACGCTGCCATCCGGCCAGTTCGGCGGCGCGGAACCGGCGCTCGCCGGCCACCAGCTCGTATCCCCCGTCCCCCATCCGGCGAACCACCACGGGCTGAAGCATCCCGTTCTGGCGGAGTGAGTCTGTCAATTGAGCAAGGCTGTCCTCGGAAAAATCCTCTCGAGGCTGAAACCGATTGGGGCGGATCTGATGCACGGGGATGTCCTGCCCCACATCCTCCCCTCCGGTCGGTGACGGTCTCGCGGTGAAGGTATTGCCTTTCGGTAGCAGGGCTTCAAGCCCTCTTCCCAGCGCTTTTTTCTCCATGGGACAACAACTCCTTGGCAAGCTCCACATAGGCTTGGCAGCCGGTGGACGCCGCGTTGTATAACAAAATAGGACGCCCATAGCTCGGAGCCTCAGCGAGCGCCACGTTGCGTGGGATCACGCTTTGATACACTTTGTCTTTGAAATGGCTGCGAATCTCTTCTGCGACCTGCCTGGACAGGCTATTCCTGGAATCGTACATGGTCAGCAGAATTCCTTCCAACTCCAAATCCTGATTCAGCGAGCCTTGTACTCGCGCAATATTGCTCATCAATCTCCCAAGTCCTTCCATCGCGTAGTATTCGCACTGGACAGGGACGAGAACTGAAGAGGCCGCAACGAGGGCATTGATCGTCAGCAGGCCTAAGGCGGGAGGACAATCAATGATGATGTAATCGAAGTCGTGTCGAAGTCCATCAAAGACCCTCTTGAGGGCCGATTCCCGTTCATCGAGAGGGACGAGTTCGATCTCTGCACCGGCAAGATCCTGGTTTGATGGTAGTACCGAGAGGTGGGACACGAGGGTTGACCGAATCGCCTCTTTAGCGGGAATCCCCCGTAAGAGACAGTCGTACAGACTGGCCGATGAGTTTTCCGTCCCAAGACCTACGCCACTGGTCGCATTGGCCTGAGGATCGAGGTCGACCAGCAGAACAGGATGCTCAGCCATTGCCAATGAAGCCGAAAGATTGATGGAAGTCGTTGTTTTTCCGACCCCGCCCTTCTGGTTGGCCACTGCAATGATTCTGGACATTCTCAAAAATCTGTCATGAAGCGCAATGACAACATTCGATGAATACTCTCTGATCAGATTCAATGTTCCACGTGGAACATTGCGAAAGGGTGCTAGACCAAATCTTCAGTTACAGTTCTTATGTTAGCCTGATCAACTGCTTGATCTACACCGTTCGATTTTTGAATAACTGTCAGCACGCGACTTCCAAAATTGCCTGGCAATGAATATTCAAGTTGTTGATAAACCTCAAGTTTATTGATGACTATTTCGCTCAAGCTGCGACGATCGATCGGACGCGTCCTGTATAGAATCAGTTTCCCATTTTCTGACAGGACCGATCGAATAGGGCCAAGTAACGAGCTCACATTGAGAGCTCGAACAGTGGCCCATCCAAATCGCTCCTGTGCATATTCTTGTATGGCGAACGTATCCATTCTTTCTGCAACAACATCGATATTCTTCAGGTGAAGCTTTCCGATGAGGTGCCTGAGGAAAGCCACCCGTTTTTGGCTCGGTTCAAGAAGCGTGACATGCAGCGATGGAATGGCTAGTTTGAGGACGAGGCCAGGGAAGCCCGCGCCTGATCCGATATCGAGCAATCGAGGATTTTGAACTGGGATAAGCGCACGACAGGCAGCCATCGAGTCGATGAAATGCTTGACCACGATCTCTTTATCGTCTTGAGCGCCTGTCAGATTGGTTTTTTTATTCCAAAATTGGAGCTCTTTGAGGTAGACGGCAAACTCAGACAGGGTGAACTCACGCAACGCAAGGCCGAACTCCGCCGCTCCCTGATTGAGCAGTTCAATCCATCCTTCGAAATGTTCCACGTGGAACATCTACGACAAGTTGTCCGATACGTCAAGTCTGAAGACTGAAATGAGGACGAATGAAGTGGAACAAGGGCGGTTTAGGCCTGGTCGCTTGCCCAGCTCTATTCCTAGACGTGCGAGGAAATCTTGTCAGAGCGTCGGTCTCGTTCGAGAGCGACCAGGAGGAGAGAAATGGCTGCAGGAGTAACACCGGAGATGCGCGACGCCTGGCCGATAGACGAGGGTCTCACTCGGGTGAGCTTCTCAACGGCCTCACGAGAGAGTCCCGAGATGCGCGCATAGGCAAAGCCAGCCGGAATCCGTCGGTTCTCCAGCTTCTTGAATTTTGCAATCTGGCTCAGTTGGCGACGAATGTACCCCTCATATTTTATGGCTACTTCCACGGCATCGGCAATGTCTGGATCGTTGATCGCATGATCGCCACCATCAGGGGTCAGATCTCGATAGGTGACCCCTTGTCGCCTCAACATCTGGGCCAAGGTTGCATCGAGCGGGTGGCCCGGTATGCCCGGTTCGGTCGGCGGGCGCGTCGAGTTCAAGCGGGAAATTTCCCTGTCGATGGCGTCGCGCTTGCTCAGAGTTCTGGCGTGCAGGCTATCAGTAATTAAACCTAGGCTATATCCTATAGGTACTAGCCGCAGATCTGCGTTGTCTTGCCTCAGGAGCAGTCGGTACTCGGCCCGTGAGGTGAACATCCGGTACGGTTCGCGGGCATCCTTGGTGATCAGATCGTCGATCAGCACGCCGATATAGGCCTCGGATCGGTCAAGAACCAGGGGGGGGCGTTGCCGGACCCTGAGGGCGGCATTGACGCCGGCCATCAGGCCCTGTGCGGCCGCCTCCTCATATCCCGAGGTGCCGTTGATTTGCCCCGCGTGGTAGAGGCCGGCCACCAGCTTGGTCTCAAGCGTCTGGTGCAGTTGCCGCGGAGGAAAATAGTCGTACTCGATGGCATAGCCGGGCTTCAGCATCACCGCACGCTCGAGCCCTGGAATGGTCCGGAGAATGTCCGCCTGGACATCCACGGGCAGGCTTGTCGAGATACCGTTCGGGTAGTATTCCCTGGTATCCAAGCCCTCGGGCTCAATGAAGATCTGATGGCGGGACTTGTCGGCAAACCGCACGACCTTATCCTCGATCGACGGGCAGTAGCGGGGGCCTGTGGACTCGATCACCCCCGAGTACATGGGCGAACGATCCAGGTTCGCACGGATGATGGCGTGGGTGGCTTCATTCGTATAGGTGAGATGGCAGAGCACCTGGGGATTCGTCACCCGATTCGTGCGCAACGAAAACGGTTGGGGCGGAACATCGCCGGACTGAGGGCTCATCACCTCGAAATCGATCGTGTCCCGATCCAGCCGGGGCGGTGTCCCGGTCTTGAGCCGGCCCACTTCAAAACCCAGATCTCGCATGCAGTCCGACAGGTGCTCGGCCGCGGCTTCCCCCGCGCGCCCGGCCGGAAAATGGTTGAGGCCCACATGGATCAGGCCCTTCAGAAACGTCCCGGAAGTCAGAATGACGGCCCGGGCTTCAATGCGATCTCCGGAGTCAGTCACGACTCCCGTGACAGCCCCATCGCGGGTGAGCAGGCGATCGACCGTGCCCTGTCCGATGCGAAGATTTGGCGCTCGTAGAAGCGTGTCCCGCATCGCCTGCCGGTAAAGGGCCTTGTCGCACTGAACTCTGAGGGCCCGCACAGCCGGGCCCTTACTCGTATTGAGCAGGCGAAATTGAATGCCCGCGCGATCAGTATTCCGGCCCATCTCTCCACCCAAGGCGTCGATTTCCTTGACGAGATGGCCCTTGGCGATACCGCCGACCGCCGGGTTGCAGGACATCTGGGCGATTTTCGCTTCGTCCATGGTCAGGAGGAGGACGTGGCATCCCATGCGAGCCGCTGCCAGGGCGGCTTCGCACCCGGCATGCCCGCCTCCGACGACCACGATGTCGAACGGCATGGCCATAGGAAAGGTTCGAGACCGCGCTCCTATTTCCCGATACAAAATTCGCTGAAAATCCGGTCGAGGATTTCGTCCGTGGTCACCGCTCCCGTCAGCTCCTCCAATCCATCAATGGCCTGGCGCAGATCTAACGCAACGCATTCCTGAGGGGCCTGGGCGGTGACGGACTCTTGCGCCTGTCGGAGGGCTTGCCGAACCCGTGACAGCGCGTCTTCGTGTCGGAGCCTGGTGATCGCCGCCATGTCGGTCGGTTCGAGCGGAGATCCTGTGGCCAGCGTCCAGATAGCGCTGCGAAGCTCATCGAGTCCCTGTCCCGTCAAGGCCGACACGTCGACAATGGGCAGAGTGCCGGCATGGCTTCCTTGGCGGCTCGGGGGAAGCACCGACTCATGGAGCTGCCTGGGGAGGTCCGATTTGTTCAGGACCAGAATCCCGCGCGTCCCGGAGAGCTGGTCGAGCAAGGCCAGATCGTCGGCGTGAGGCGGCTGAGAGCTGTCCAGCACCAGGAGCACGAGCTCGGCACGATCGATCGCGGTACGGGTCCTGCGAACCCCTTCCTGCTCCACCGGATCCTCCGTCTCTCGTAGGCCGGCCGTATCCAGTAACCGCAGCGGAATCCCTCGCACGTTGACATACTCCTCGAGAACGTCTCGAGTCGTGCCGGGAATCGGGGTCACGATGGCCCGATCCGTTTGTACCAGGGCATTCAACAGGCTCGACTTTCCCACATTGGGACGTCCGATGATGGCGGTCGTCACCCCTTCCCGGAGCACTCGGCCCTGTTCCGCGGTCGCCAGCCATCGAGTGACCAGACGTTCCGCGTCCCGTAGCCCTGAGGCAAGGGCCTCACGTCCGACAAAGCGGAGATCTTCTTCGACAAAATCGATCCCAGCCTCGACCTCCGCGAGCAACGCGATCAGTCGGTCCCTGAGTGCATACGCTTGGGTGGAGAGGCTGCCCCGAAGCTGCGTCTGTGCCACGGTCAAGGCGGCTTCCGTCTTTGCGCGGATCGTGTCCAGAACCGCCTCGGCCTGGGCCAGATCCAGCCGGCCGTTGAGGAACGCCCGTTTGGTGAACTCCCCCGGCTGGGCGAGACGAGCGCCACATCGGAGCAGCCCCTGGCACACCCGCTTCAGGATCAAGGGGCCGCCGTGGCAATGGAGTTCCACCACATCTTCTCGGGTATAGGAGCGGGGGGCGCGCATGACCACGACGAGACTTTCATCGAACGGCGAAGCGGATTCCTGGGAAGCGGGGCCGGGCACGGTCTCGCTCCCAGCCGGCTCAACCAGGTCGGCGTAGTGCAGCAGAAAGGACTTCGCCGCGCTCAGGGGCTTGCCCGAACGGAGCCGCACCAGGTAAGACGCAATCGGGATGGCCCGATCGCCGCTCAGGCGGACGATTCCAATGCCGCCTTCACCGACAGGGGTCGCGATCGCGCAAATGGTTTCGTCCACCGCCGATCTCTCCTCGCGGGCGTCAGGATTTTGCGGACGAAGAGCTTTCCGACGAGGGGGGATTCTTCTCGCGAGCTCTCTTTGACGGTTTGCCCTCCGTGGCCTCTCCAGGATCGGGAGTCGAGGGAGAGGTGAAGAACGGCGTCGACGTTTTGAACACGTACCGGTCGGTCACGAACTGTTGCGAGATGGTCAGCACATTGTTCGTCAACCAGTAGAGCACGAGTCCGGCCGGAAACGTCAGAAAGAGCACGGTCATGAACGCCGGCAGGATCAACATGATCTTCGCCTGCGTCGGATCCATCGTGGTCGGCATGATTTTCTGTTGGACGATCATGCTCACGCCCATGATGACGGGCAAGATGTAGTAGGGATCCTGAACGGACAGGTCGGTAATCCACCCGAAAAAGGGAGCCTGCCGAAGGTCGATCGTCATGTAGAGGATATTGAACAGGGCCACGAAGACCGGCGTCTGCAGCAGCATCGGCAGGCAGCCCCCGACGGGATTGACCTTGTGGTCCCGGTAGAGCTTGATCAATTCTTTGTTCAGCCGATCCCGGTCATCCTTCAACTTCGCCTGCAGGGCGACGACTTTCGGCTGAACCTCCTGCATCTGCTTCATGGACTTATAGCTTTTATATTGAAGCGGGACAAAGAGGCACTTGATCGCGATGGTCAGGAGAATGATCGACAGCCCGTAATTATGGGTGAACTCGTAGAGAAAGCGCAGCACCGCAAACAGTGGCTTGGCCACCGCTTTCACGATGCTCCAGCTCCCGTAGATGAACCAGCCGAAATCGATGGTGTCTTCGAGCCCAAGGTTCAAGGCTTTCAGCGTGTCATATTCCTTGGGACCGGCATAGAGACGGAACGCCAGCGGGGCGCCGGTACCGGCGCCGGTATAGTGGGCCATGGCGGTCACCAGCTTGTCGGCCTCTTTCTTGACGGTGACGGAGCCGGCGCCCGTCGGAATGAGCACGCTGATGAAATACTTGTCTTGCAGCGCGAGCCAGTGCACCTCGCCCTGTCGGTCGCTCTGCGAATCCGGAACGTCCTTTTCGAGTGTCTCACCCACGAGCGAGGCCGGCCCAATGAGGCCGATAAAGCCCTCACCCCACTCCACAATCCCGAAATTGGTCCCCAGCCCTACATCAATGGGCCCAGGAATCCCTTCGAGCGACAGCGCCATGTCGATCAGATAGCTGTCGTAACGAAAGGTCAGGTGCTTTCGGACGGCGACCGTGCCGGTGGGGGCGCGGTAGGTGTAGGTCAGGTGGCCGACCGGGTGGTCCGGAGACAAGGTCGTAAAATCCCGCTCCACCTGATACAGGGCCTCCCCAAGCTCACGGCCCTTGTCGACGTCACTCGGTTGAATGGAGAGGGGGCGTTTGAATTTTCCCTCTTGATACATGAGCTGAATCGGTTTTGAGCCGTCCTTTTCAGACGTGGAGAACCGACTCAACTCCCATCCCACAATCTCTCCACCCCGGTTGGTAAATCGCGCATGGTAGAGGTTGGTCGAGACCTCTTCAATCTGCTCGCCGGCGGCATGGACGGAGCCGCTGGAGATTGGAGGGATCGCATCGTTCGACCGGGTCGATGGTGGATCTGGGGTCGAACCTGAAGAGGCGGGCCTGTCGGAAATCGGCGCGGATGACTGCTCGCGCCCCAGGTCAGGAGGAGCCAACCCGATCTGTTTAATCAGGTAGTCATAGGACAGGATAATGCTCAGGGAGAGAATCAAGAAGACGATGACGCGCTTATCCATCTAAGGCTCCCTCTTGGGCGATATGTGTGGCATTCCTACTGATGATGGCATCAATCGTGAGCATCATCCGTGGTGTAGTAATGGTGCGATCCTCGCTCCTGAACCGGATCATACCCGCCAGGGTGCCACGGATGGCATCGCAGAAGGCGCAAGAGGGCCTGCCGGCTTCCCCGCAACAGGCCATAGCGCTCGATAGCCTCCTCTGCATACTGAGAGCAGGTGGGGGCAAATCGACAGGCCGGAGGGAGAGCGGGAGAGATGACGTATCGATACAGGCGGATGAGCCCCATGACGAGGTGTCTCATAGCAACGGACCTTTTTCTCTCAGTAACCCTTCGTGGCGCAGCGCATCCAGCCAGGCCTTCTGCAAGGTGGCCGACGACAGGCCCAGAACCGCGCGCCTGGGGAAGACCAGGACATCATGGGCCGAGGTCAAGCCTCCTCGAACCTGACGCGCTAATTCACGGAAGAGACGCTTCGCCCGATTGCGGCAGACGGCCGTTCCCAGACGCTTCCCGACGATGATCCCGATTCTGGAATGCGGGAGCGACGAGGGGCAGGAGACGAGATTGAAGAGCGGAGTCTGCCGGCGGCGCCCGACCCGTTTCACACGCTCGATGTCGGCGCTGACTCGCAGGAAGAACGCGCGATCAGCCGTGGGGCGAGGGATGTCCCCACACATGGCCTCGGTTCACACGGTCAAGCGGACCCGGCCTTTGGCCCGACGACGCGCCAATATCTTTCGTCCATCCTTGGTGCGCATCCGACGGCGAAAGCCATGGGTCTTCTTGCGTTTCAGATTTGAGGGCTGCTGGAATGTAAACGACATGATGAGCGTTCCTTCTTGTGAATCTTGGCAACCGACAGGCACTGGAAACGCGGTATTATAGGGAGGCGGAGAAAGCGTGTCAATTCGACCCGGAAGGAATGCACCCATGGTCTGTATGAAATCCTTCTGCGGACCCCTACGCAATCACTGTTACGTAGCCGGACGAGAGACGCCCCTCCCATTATCTGGATCCTCCGCGGAGGAGACAAAATCATCGTCCCCGGTTGGGAACCGTACAGAGCAAGCTTCCCTTAAATCGATTGAACTGTGTCGCCTAGATGAAGGGTTCTGGGTATTGTCCAGTTATTTACTGGACTCTGCACTAGGCTATACTGCATCATGTCCGCAATTCCAAGTTGGAGTCCACTGGGGCTCTTTTGCTGGAAGAGCATCAAATCTGCCACAGAACTCTAGTCTCTAAGCAGCGATGGGTTCCTTGCTTGGCTCGAACTCATTGAAAACTTTACGGTTGACATAATAGACTATTGGCATGCTTGCTGCATTTTGCAATTATTTGTGAAGAGTCTGAGATCAACATCTAGAGCTTTCGCCTCTCCCAAGAGGCGAGACCATGATGAAGGGGGTGAACACATACATGAAGAAAACCATGACTGCCATGTTGGTGCTCGTGATAGGATTAGCGTTTGCTTCGGTTCCTTTCGTGCAGGCCGACGAGAAGAAGGCTGAGGCTCCG
>SWDL01000470.1 GCA_005116795.1 Nitrospira sp.
CCGGGAACAAGATGAGTGTTTCCCACCATCCCATGCGAGGAGGCGATCATCGCTGGTGGGTCACGGATAACGGCAGATTTCTGCAAGCATATCCGAAGTGGAGAATTACCCAGTCAGTAGAAGACATCTTGCGGGACATTCACGACAAGGGCAAAACCCGTTGGTCGAGAAGCGGCTGATCTCCTTGCCTCGAATCCTCAAGCACATAAAGAATGCGGTTCGCCCTGCCCTCTATTCGCCTGTGCTCTATGGGGCGTATTCGAGCTATCGTGCAAGACAGCAAGGCCGAATCATCCAGCAAGAGCAGGCAGAGTACGAAGACAGAGCGAGGCATCTTGGTGTATCGGCAGATTGGTCGCCTGAGGAGACACGAGATCGGTTGTATAAGCGGCTGGCTCAGCGCGGTGTTGTTCCCCTCCCCAAGTCCAAGAGTCAGCTTCATATTGTCTATGCGAGCGGCCATTCACCATGGGACATCATCAACATAGTTCCCGCGCTTGCCAATCACGCGACAGTCAGTACCTATCTCCTTTCGGATCATGGCTTCGATGCGCAAAGTCAGGATTGGGTGCAGGTCAGGGATCGAATGAATGGCCATTTCGTCGACTTTCTGGGACGACTTCACCGAGAGAAGTCCATCGACCTATTGTTGACGTACTATTCAGGACACCATGTCAGCCCTGAGACAATCGAGCGCATCGGTTCAAAGGGCATCGTCACTGCGGCCTTCCATTTGGACGATCGGCTCTATTTTCGTGGAGAATTCCTCGGGGGGCGTTTGCGAGGACCTGCTGCTGTGGCCGGCGCCTACGATCTCAATCTCACGCAAGCTCCCGAATCGCTCGTAAAGTACCGCGTGGAGGGGGCGATCCCCTGGCTCTGGCCCCTCGCCGCGAATCCTGAGCTTTGCTACCCCCGCCGAGTTCCTTTTCAATATGATGTCTCTCTGGTCGGCACGGCCTACGGCAATCGTATCTCGACTGTTCGCTATCTTCAGGGGAACGGGGTCCGTGTCGCGACATTTGGGCAAGGCTGGCCGAGCGGATTTCTTCCGGCGGAAAAGTTCCAGGAGATTTATTGTGCCTCTCGGATCAATCTCAACTTCGACGACATCGGCTTTACAAAATACCAGTGTGGGAAGATTCGGGACTTTGAAGTGCCCATGTGCGGCGCGCTCATGTTAGGCACGCACAATCCTCACTTGGCTCGGTATTTCGAACTCGACTCCGAACTGTTTACTTTCCGAGACAATAAAGAGTGCCTGCAACAGGTCCGTCGACTTCTGAGCGACCAGGGCTTGTGCGCCCAAGCCCGGAAGCTGGCAAGAACGAGGGCTGTGCGGGAACATACTTGGGACATAAGAGTGAAGGCCCTGTTGGACATGGTTGGATTCACGGCCTAGGCAAAGAGCTCAATCCCCTCTGGATGAGGGAGGTATGGCCGGGTGACGAGGGCTGGGAGAACTTGAATAATATAATAATGAGAGGCGTCGAGTCACTTGTTCAGGTCGGAGGCTATCGCAACGCATTGGTGCGGGGACTCACGAGCGGACTCTTAGCCCAAGCGGTAGGATTCTGCCTGAGCCTCTGGACTGTTGGTATCTCTGTCAGAATTCTAGGAGGTTCATATGGGGCATGGCTTGCAGGCTTTGCTCTGATCAGCCTTATCGGGATGATCGAATTTGGCTTAGGGCCATTTCTTGTGCGCGAAACGGCCGGCCTCCGAGCTCGGAGCGACTCGGCCCAAGAGTTGCCGGTTCTCTTCAGCACCCTCCTGGGCGCATACCTAGTCGTAGCCACGGTTGCTCTATTCTTGGGTTGGTTGATGGCGCCATGGATTGCTCAACTAATTAAAGGCCACACCTCCGCCGATTCTGATGATCTCGTTTCTGCTCTGAGATGGGGTGCAGTCCAGGTAGCTGCCGCCCAGCCGTTAGGTATCTGGCGATCCTTGGTCCACGGATCTCAGAAGCTTGGGACTCTTGGCCTTTTGGCGATGGTCGAGTCGGCGATCATAGCCATATTTACAACGATCCTTCTATTTGCTTGGCCCTCGGTTGTGGTCATCCCATTGTCAATGATAATTGCGACGATCGTCTCAGCTACCGTTGCATATGGCTGCACGCCGGGCGAGATTCGTCGAGCCGTCTGGTCACCGCGCATGCCCGATCGTCGGATCATCTCAAAGATGATGTCCTATTGTCGCCCCTGGATCGGGTCTAAGGTGTGCTTCGTAATCAGAGAGCGGACTGATGAACCAGTGGCTGCGCGATTCCTTGGACCAGAGGCGGTCGTGATCTACACTGTTACTCAGCGGGTGGTCCGATCAGTTCCTCTTATGCTACTGGGGAACTTGTCGTCTCTTGGGTTCGCGCCCCTAAGTGCCGTCTTGTCCAGTGGCGATAAGGGGCGTGTCCGCCAAGCGATTCTCGAACTTATTCCTTGGCTGATATTGTTTTCGGTCGGAAGTGCTGCGCTCGTTTGGGCCGTGAATCCTGCTCTGGTAGGAGTCTGGGTGGGGGCTCCGTACTATGGAGGCGATATCCTCACCCTCGTATTTAGTAGCTGGATTGTCTTGGAGGTGCTGTCACGAGGCCTGGGTGTGGTGCTGTATGCAGCGGGAGAGCAGACTACTATTGTCCGCTCGCAGGCTATTGAGGCATTACTGAATCTGTCGCTTACGATAATTCTGGTGATTCCTTTGGGTCTGGTGGGCATCGCTCTAGGAACGACTATAGCTTCATTGTTAAGTACAGCTTGGGCTATCCCACGGGCTGCGTTCCGCTATCTAGAAATAAAATGGCACCATATAGGGGAGATCCTCTGTGGGGGGTTTTGGGCCAAGGTGGCCCTTGTCGCAGGGGGGATTGTAATTGGACGTATGATCGCCGTTGACGCGCACTGGATTCTGCGGGTTGTAGTTCCCTGCGCCACGGGATCCCTTCTCACCATTGCTCTCTTCCAGCATCAACTCGGGAGCCTACTAAAGGGAACCACGGTACATGGGGCAGATAGTCTCTCAAGTCATGCGCGATAGTCGTGGAGGGTAAGAGAACATGATCTGGCCGTCACCATTTCCAGCGGTAGCTAGTTATTTGGAGTCTATTCTTCTCCAAGTGCGAAGCATGCCCCCGAAGCTGGAAATGCTCACCGCCACCGTTCCAGGTCTTGCGAGGCTGATGTTTCTTAAATGCTCCCAGCAATCGTCATTTAGAGAATTAGCGCGTTGCTTCGAAGGCGCCTATGCAGCCATTTGCAAGCTTGATTCACCTTGTCTTACTACAACGGTATGGGATGAGTACAATAAAAGGCTCGAAAACAGTCTTTTGCCTTCTCCAAAGTTCTCTTTCCTGAATGATTCTCTCATTAGACAAACGATGTTCCCTCTGTGCGCGGGGGGGCAATGGCTGGCCGAGGAACTGGAGTATCTTGAATGCCGAATATCAAGAAGCGAATTGAAGCGGGTACTGGAGGAAGAATATGTGGGGCTGCCTGCGCTCGTACATTCACCGTACTTGACCTCCCACAATAGCGTTCATCACCTCTATCATTTGACGAGGTTCTCAAGTGCGACAGGCGTAAAGCTTGACGAAGTAAGACGAATTGTGGAGTGGGGTGGAGGGTATGGAAATCTGGCCAGAATCCTCACGAGGGTAGCGTCCAATTCAGTCACATACATAATTATTGATACGCCACTCCTTAGTTGCCTTCAATGGCTGTACCTGTCGACAGTTCTAGGGGAAGGGGATGTCAAACTCCTGAAAATGCCAGGGGACAATATTCAGCCCGGCGCAATCAATCTTGTTCCGCTTGCTATGCTTAAACACGCTCGAGTCGAAGGAGAGTTGTTCGTATCGACATGGGCATTAAGTGAGTGCTCGAGTCGGGCCCTAGACTATGTGGCGGAGCTTGGGTGGTTTGGGTGTCGCCACCTTCTCCTTGCATATCAGGATAGCAAAGAGGGATTCCCCGATGCTGGTCGTGTTGGGAGAATGGCCATGAGCGCGGGCTCGATTATTGAGGACATCTCTTTCTTGCCAGGAAATCACTATGCTTTCAAGTAAGTACCTGGGCTTCTCGGTCTCGCAAAGTTTCTTTCTGCCTTCACTATTGCACCGCCTGAAGTGCTGTTCGATAACTTTCTCGTCCTCGGCAGATTGAAAGTGCCCGGCCTTCAGGAAAGGGCTGGGGAAGCAATAGGACGTTACGGAGTATGCCGAGATTCAATAACCCATTTCCGGTGACTGGCACGATCATATGAATGCTCGCATCGTCATAACCGGAGTTGCTGGCTTCATCGGCAGTAACTTGGCCGATGTGCTGCTGCAGCGGGGCTATGAAGTGTGGGGGGTCGATAACCTCAGCTATGGGGTGCGGGAACAAGTTCCTTCCGGGGTGAGATTTCTTGAGATGGATATTCGGTCGCGGGATCTGGTGGAGGTGATCCGCGAGGGGGATGTCGTGTTTCATCTCGCCGCTAAGAACTGTATCAGCGATTGCCAGGCCGATCCTGCGGAAACAGCTTCAATCAACGTGTATGGAACCGTAAATGTGCTTGAGGCCGCGCGGCAGCGCAAGGCCCAAAAGGTGATCTATGCCGAGTCCTCCGCCCTTTATGAGGGATCTAGAGTAATGCCGACCCCGGAATCGGAGGTTCATCCTGAAAGTTTCTACGCGGTGAGCAAGCTTGCCGGCATGGCCTTTGCTGACGCGTATCGACGGTTCTTCCAGATAAGCACCACGGCGCTTCGCTATTTCTGTGTGTATGGACCTCGACAGGATTATCGCCGGACGATCCCGCCGGTGATGAGCGCCTTTATCATCAAGCTGCTCAGGGGGGAGCGACCGGTCATCTATGGCAGCGGCCACAAGCGTCGCGATTTTATTCACGTGGACGATGTCAATGCGTTCCACCTCCAGTGCATTGAGGATCCACAAACTGACGGCAAAGTCTTTAATCTGGGAAGTGGAAAGAACTACTCCGTGAGGGAGATCTATCAGCGCGTGGCAGCAACTCTTCAGGTGGAGAGCCAGCCCTTGTATTGTCCGGACCTGCCCGGGGAGGCTCAAGAAACATTGGCCGACATCACGCTTGCGCGATCCGTCGGGTGGAGTCCGAGAATCGGCCTTGACGAGGGGCTTCGGCGCTTCGTGGATTACTACCGGAGTATGGGCGTTCCATGCCTGGCCTAAAGGCGCTTGTGCTGGCTGCCGGAAAGAGCACCAGGCTTGCATCAATCACAGGTGGTCGGCCCAAGCCCCTGGTGGAAGTACAAGGAGAATCGGTCCTGGCGAGAAATCTTCGATGGCTTGCCTCTCAGGGCGTGGAAGAGACGTGGATCAATCTGCACTACAGACCTGAAGAGATTCAGGCGGCGATCGGGAACGGAGAGAGGTTCGGCCTCAATGTCCGGTACCGGTATGAGCCTGACATTCTCGGCACGGCGGGAGCCGTCAGAAACCTTGCTCATGAATGGACCGGCACCTTCCTGGTGATTTACGGCGACAACCTGCTCTCGCTGGATGTGCCGGATTTTCTTGCCTTCCACCGGGCCCACAAAGCCGGTGTGACCATCGCGCTCTTTGATCAAGACCGCCACCGCCATACAGGGATCGCGGGCGGGCGAGTGGAATTGGCACCGAATGGACAGGTTGTGGGGTTTCATGAGGGGCAAAGCGAGCGCGGGACGACGTTCGTCAACGCGGGGGTGTATCTCGTGGAGCCAGACATTGTCCCGTCGATTCCGCCATGCCAGCTCTACGATTTTGGCCGCGATCTATTCCCTCGACTGCTGGAAGAACATCAATACCTATATGGGTATCTCATCTCAGGGTACTGTCTTGGGTTGGATACGCCCGAAAGTTACCGGGAAGCGCTGCGCCTGGTGCGGGAGGGAGAGGTACGACTGACATGATCGTGACACGTACTCCATTTCGAGTCACATTGGGTGGAGGCGGGACAGACCTCCCCTCCTATTACGAAAAGCACGGTGGGTTCATCTTTGCGATGGGGATCGACAAATACATGTATGTCATGACGAACCCTCCTGTGACGGATCGCAAAATCCGAGTCCACTATTCGATCGGGTTAGAAAGTGCGGAGCATTATCGAGACTTGAAACATGAACTTGCGCGGGAAGCGCTTCGCCTCCACAAGATCGAAAGCCAGATGGAGATTGCCTCCATGGCCGATATCTCGGCCGGGACTGGCGTCGGGTCGTCGAGTTGTTATCTGGTCGGTCTTCTGACCGCCTTACATCACTACCGGCGGGAATACGTGACGCTCCATGCGCTCGCCGAGGAGGCCTGCCACATCGAGCTTGATGTCCTTAAGAAAGGGATCGGGAAGCAAGATCAATACATGGCGACGTTCGGGGGGCTCACCGTGCTGGAAATCACGATGAACGGCAAGGTCAATGTCCGACCTGTCGAGCTGGATGCCAGTTCCGTGGCGGCCTTTGTCGCCAACACGCATATCTACTTCACGGGATCTCGTCGGGATGCCGTGGAAATGTTGTCGGAGCAGAATGCGGCCATGCAATCCAGAACGAATCCAGGCCATCAGCAGGTTGCCGACAGTCTCCACCGGATCAAAGATCTGGGCTATCGGATTTTGGAGGCCATCGAGCATGAAAACTTTGATACCTGGGGAGAGCTGCTTCACGAGCATTGGCAACAGAAGAAGCGACTATCGGGAAAGATTTCTCTTCCCCACGTGGATGAGATTTATGGTGAGGTCTGCGCCCATTACGGTGTGTTGGGAGGAAAACTCATCGGGGCCGGCGGTGGCGGGTTTCTGATGCTCTATTGTCCAGGCAACCACAAGAAACTTGAGCGGTTTATGCAGACTCAAGGAATGCCGAGGCTACGATATACCGTGGAACCCGAAGGCAGCAAGGTGGTGGCGAACATGACGAGCACAAGAGTGAATGAGTTGCACGCCTTGGCCTCGGTGAGTGACGAGGTCTAGCATTGGGAACGAGAACAATCGGAGTGGTGGGGCTGTGGCACTTGGGCTGTACCATTGCCGCCTCGTGGGCAAAGATGGGACATCAGGTGCGAGCGGTGGATCTCGACGAAGGAGTGGTGGGCAAATTGGCTCAGGGTCAGCCACCAATTTATGAGCCAGGACTTGAAAAGGCTATTTGTGATGGTATGGCCAGCGGGGCCCTGCTGTTTTCCGGTTCCGTCAAAGAGCTGGGGGACTGCCGGTTTGTGTTTCTCGCCTACGACACTCCGGTACGAGAGGATGACACGTCTGATCTGACGATCATTCATGAGGTGATTGGCCGCATCGGTCCTCACTTGGCGCCGAAAACTGTCGTGATCGTCAGCGCGCAACTTCCTGTCGGAACGGCCCGGGATCTCCGGGCCCGGCTCAAGAGCTGGGAGACATCCCTTGAGCTGGTGTATTCCCCTGAAAATCTTCGACTTGGAGAAGCGCTCGCTTGCTACGCTCGGCCGGGGCACATTGTGATCGGGGCCGATGATCCCCACGTCGCCGCGGAGGTTGAAAGCCTGTTTGCTCCGATGCAGGCGACCTGTCTCAAAATGAACCTGCCTAGCGCCGAGATGACGAAGCACGGGATCAACTCGTTCCTCGCGGTCTCGATCACTCTCGCCAATCACTGGGCGGATCTTTGCGCGATCGTCGGCGCCGATTTCTCCGATGTCTCGGCGGCGATGAAACATGATCCACGTATCGGAATGAGAGCCTATCTGACGGCCGGTATCGGCTTTTCCGGTGGGACACTGGGGCGCGACCTCAGAGTGTTGGATCAGTTGAATCAAGATTCGGCAAGAGAAGCGGCGCCGTTGTTCGGCGAGGTGTGGCGATACAATCAAGCGAGGAGCCAGGTGGTGCGTAGACGATGTCAAGAGACGATCGGTTCGCTCAACGGCAGAACGATTGCACTCCTCGGTATCACATACAAACCCGGGACCAGCACGCTCAGGAGAAGTTTGCCGTTGGAGGTTGCTGAGGATCTGGCGAAGCATGGGGTGTGTCTCCGAGCGTATGACCCGAAAGCGGATTGGAGTGAAGCCACTCTCCCCACTGGACTCTCCGTGTATCGCTCAGCCTATGAAGCAGTGACGGGGGCTGACATGGCCGTGCTCCTGACGGAGTGGCCGGAGTTTCTTGAGCTTGACTACAGCCGAATGAAAGCGGCCATGTCGAGTCCGATTCTTTTCGATACCAAAGGCCTTCTGAAATCCCGCGTCATTGAGTTGGAAGGGATGGGGTTTCGTATCCTCCTGATCGGCAGGAGCTAAGGGAGCACAGCGCCATGGGAAACCGAGTGGATCTGACGGGAAAGCGCATTATCATCACTGGCGGAAGCATGGGCCTCGGGTTGGCCAGTGCAGAGGCGTGCCTTGAAGCGGGCGCGAAAGTATTCCTGTGTTCCCGAACGGAAGGGCCTCTGAAGGAGGCCACCGCCGGCCTGCAGCACAAGTGGCAGTCCGCAGTCCGATCGATGACGGCGGACGTGACGAATCGAGAGCAGGTTGACGAAGTGTTCCGTGGGGCCATATCGGCATTCGGCGGCGTGGACGGAGTGATTCATGCCGCCGGCGTCTATGGCCCAATTGGACCCGTCATCGATGTCGATCCCGTCGAGTGGTTTGACGCGATCCGTACTAATCTCTTTGGGACTTTTCTAGTTGCGCGGAAAGCATGTCAGGTGATGAAGTCGGGAGGGGGAGGTCGCATTGTGCTCTTTTCCGGAGGAGGAGCGGCAGCGCCCTTTCCCAACTATACGGCCTATGCCTGCAGCAAGATTGGGGTGGTGCGGCTCACGGAGACGCTCGCCCAAGAAATGGCGCCATTCAAGGTGGAGATCAATTGCGTGTCCCCGGGATTCGTGATCACTCGACTGCACCAACAGACGCTGGCTGCGGGAGAACGGGCGGGGATCGCCTTTCTTGAGACGACCAAAAAGCAAATTGCATCGGGGGGAATCCCTGCGACCGTAGGAGCACAGTCGGCGGCATTTCTGGTATCGAACGAGGCGAAAGGCATTACCGGCAAGTTTGTGGCCTCGCCCTACGACGGATGGGAGGCCTGGCCGAACCACGTCGAAGAATTGCAGCGGCTCGACATCTTCACGATGCGCCGGATCGTCCCCAAGGATCGCGGGATGGACTGGCAGTAAGTGACCTGATGTCCTTTCGGATTGCAGTCATAGGGTGCGGACTGATCGGGACGCGGCGCGCGTGTGCAGCCGCGCAGCATCCCAGTTCTCACCTCGCAGCGGTCGTCGACTCGAATGCTGAGCGTCGCGCCCTTCTGGCCGCAACCCATCGCTGCCGATCAGTTGAGACCTGGGAAGAGGTGATTGACGATCGTTCGATCGATATCGTGGTGGTCTCGACACCTAACGGCCTCACGGCGGAGATCGGAGTGGCCGCTCTGCATGCCGGCAAGCATATCCTTGTGGAAAAACCTCCGGGGCGCACGGTTCAGGAAGCTCAACATCTGGCTTCTGCGGCCAGGCAAGCAAATCGCGTTCTGAAGATTGGTTTCAACCATCGGTATCATCCTGCCATCAGCCGGGCGTATCGACTGTTCAGCCAAGGCAAGATCGGCAAGATCATCAACCTGCGCGCCCGGTACGGTCATGGGGGGCGGCCTGGCTACGAGAAAGAATGGCGAGGGGATCCTGTGCAAGCGGGCGGCGGCGAATTAACTGACCAAGGTGTCCATGTCGTGGACCTTATCCGCTGGTTTGCCGGGCAGCCTGCAGAGGCGATTGCATTGCTGCAGACAGCAGTCTGGCCGTTGCAGCCGCTCGAAGACAACGCGGTCTGCCTGCTCCGATTTTCAGAAGGGGCTCTGGCCAGCTTTCACACGAGTTGGACGCAGTGGAAAAACCTTTTTTCATTTGAAGTGTTCGGAACGCTCGGCGCTCTCTCGATTGAGGGGCTCGGTGGGAGCTACGGGGTAGAGCGGTTGGTGACGGCGATCCGTAATCCTGGCGGAGGCGTGCCCGTGATGGAGGAGGAGTGCTTCGACGGGCCTGATGTCTCGTGGGAACGCGAATGGGATGAGTTCATGGGAGCTGTAGAGGGCGGGCAGACGTACTGGGGCACACCCGAGGATGGCGTCGGCGCCATGGCCGTCATCGACACGCTCTATCGCTCATCCCGCACAGGTACATTGGAGCGGATTGCCGCTGAGTGTGTGAGTGTCTGAGCGGTATCACGATCGAGCAGTTTTCTTGGATCGTGACGGCGTCATTAATGAAGTCGTCTTGCGATCGGGAAAGCCCGGCTCGCCACGGGTGGCCGACGAATTTCGGTTTTGTCAGGGGATTCAAGCGCCACTTCTGAGCCTCGCGGCTGCCGGATTTCACCTCTTCGTC
>SWDL01000471.1 GCA_005116795.1 Nitrospira sp.
GACCAAGGAAGATCGGGAACGCCAGGAGAAAATGCAACAGATGGCTCGAGACCGTCACCACGGGCAGCACCGCGGGAGGGAAATTCGGAAGCTGAATGAGGTCTCGACTGTCCACCAGGGAGCTGGTCGCCGCCAACAGCGACGATTGAAACCAACTCCAGGCCAGCACACCCGTCAGGAGATACATGGCATAATTCGGAATGTTGAGCGGCAACACGAAGCCGAAGACAAAATAGAACACGCCCAGGTGCGCCAGCGGGTTCAGCAGCGACCAGGCCACGCCGAGCATCGAGCGCTTGTAGCGGAGTTTCATGTCGCGGGCGACCAGCTCGCGCAACAAGTCGCGGAGCTGCACGCAGCGATGGAGACTCGGAAGGCCCGTCACACCTTTCTCCTAATTTTGGAATTTGATCGTGGGCTTGACTGTCATCACCCCGTCGACCGACACCAGCGTATGGAAAAATTGGCGATGGTTGTCGTCCCACACGTCAATGGCCTTCCCATTTCGCTCGCCGGCAACCAAGAACCCATAATCCAATGTCGTGCCCGGCGGCACCCGCATCGTGCCTAAGAATCCGTCGCGGTCTTGGGCCATGGGCGATTGCATCCGGCCGTCCTTGACGACGGTGCCGGGAGGACGATCCCCTTCAGGCACCACTCGCCAGCCGTTGATCCCCCAGACCATCTCGACCGATCGTGCGTCCGTGAGGAGATACCGGATTTCTTGCGTGGCGAGCCCACGCCCCACCTGCGCTCTCCCCCCTGCAGTCTCGCCATTTTCAAACTGGCTGAAATCTCGACAGGATGACTGGGGACCGCCACCGTCTGGTATCCGGCCGACGGATACTTGTCCGCATCCCACACGTTGACGGCCGCACCATCGAGTGTACGTGTAATGCTGAACCCGTAGTCGACGGTGGCCCCATGCGGGACACGAAGTCGCACGACAAACGCGTCGCCCTCCCGCACCATCCGCGTGGCCATGACCTTATCTTTCGTCAGCGTGGTTCCGGGCGGCCGCGTAGTGTCGGGCACGGGCTTCCAGCCGTTGATGCCCCACACGAAATAGACTTCTTCCGCCTCCGGAATGCGATAGTGGATCTCCTGCACCATCAGCGACCGATCGAAGACCTTCTCCCCCAGCAACTTGGCGTCCATGGTCGAGAGCGCTTTTCGGAACTCATCATCCGATGTCGTGTCCGGCGCAAGCCCGTCCCAGTGCGGTCGCAATTCCGGGTGATCAAAGACGCTGTCTGCGGCGCGATGAAGAACCGGTGGCTCCTCGGCGGGCCGGCGATCTTGCCGTTTGAGCGTTATTCGCCCCCGCGAACCCTCAGGAGGGCGGGCCGTCTGCGACTCCCACGTGAATGTAGTGCCGGCAGGGCGATCGTTCACCGCAATCGAGGCCGCCAGCGCCGTGCCGAGATTCCACCAGAAGAGCCCACAGATAATCGGTAGCGCCTGTATCCAAGCGTCGCTGCTTCCTTGATCGCGCATGGTCATGCCGTCCCTCTTAATTTCACCGTAGGGGGATCCCGACGGTGGGCCGGTTGTTCAGCATCTGTTCCGATCCCTACAACCCATGGCTTCTCTCACTCCCACAACACCGACCGGCCTTCTGGTTGAGGAAACCACAGCCGTCTGCCGTGCTGCCCATACGGCCCATCAACATGATTCGAGGCAGTTCCTTAGGTTTTATCGGTAGTTGTGGGACGAGACTTAAGGTGGAATGGAGTCGAACGACTCGAAAACTCTATCGAACCAAGGCCTTATTCAGCGCAATCTCGATCGGGGCGACGACCCGCTGGGACAACGTCGCGGCGAAGCGCTCCCCGAGAAACCCGCTCAAGGCCCTGGACATCGGGGCTAGGGCGATGTGCCGATGTTCCCTGAGCCAGCAGGCTTGATCGGCCAACTGGGGATCATCGTGCCCCAGCCGCCATTTGGCTCGAAAGTGGCGAAGCGAGGCGATATTCCACGATTCACTCCACCGTCTCAGGAAGAAGGGGTAATCGAACCAGGCGAACGGCGGCGGCGGGATGTAGGTCACAACCGAGTCCGGCTCGAAATAAATGCTCCCCCCAGCCTCCTGAACCGCGAGGGAGAGATCGACGTGTTCCCGCGTACTCATGAGCCGTTCGTCCAGGGACCCTACCCGCTGAAACACGTCGCGCCGCACGAGGACGGTATGGAATTCGACCAGTTCGGTCGGTTCGCGACGCATGGAAGGACGAATCTGGGCGAGCGACTGCCCCGCATATCGATGCTTCTCGCTCAACGTGCGGCGCCCGTTCTGCACATGGATGCACGCGCGACCGCCGGCCATATGGACTTCCCCCGCCAGCGGGGTTCCGATACAAATGGTGGGCGATACCAACCAGGCTCCGGTCTCCTCCGCGCAGCGCAGGAGCGCGTCCAGCCACCCGGCCGACACCACGACATCGTTGTCCACGAAGACCACGTACGGGGTGGAAGCCGCCTGCCACCCAATATTCCGGGCTTGATTGGGCATCAGAAATCGATCCTCTCTCATCAGCCGAAACCCTCTGGACACCGCCCGATTCTCGAGATAGCGCCTCACGCGAGCCGGCGAACCACCATCGACATAGATGAGCTGATGCGGGCATTTGGTGCGCTCCAGCACGCTTTCGAGCGAGTGCTCGGTCTCGCTGAATCGCTCTCGCGGAACGATGACGACGGTGACCGCCGGAGTCGCTGCCTCAGCCTTCATGCTCGCCTCCGCTACACATACAACACGCGTTCTCTGAACGACCCATGGATGCGCCCCATGCGCCTGCCGATTTCTGCCAGACAATCACAGACCGCGTACTCATAGTCCTTGGCGTTGATGGACGCCATGCTTCGCCGCAGGCGGGCCTTCGCCCATCGCCACAGAACCAACAGGAGCACCCGGTAGTCCTCAAGGAACACCCGCAGACCATATCCCAGCCCTTGCCGGACATACTCATCCCGATAGCGGGCATACAGCAGCACCTCCCCGTACCCCCAGATCCACCGCTGGCGAAGGTGTCCCGCGCGGGTGTGTCGATGTTGGTGCGTCACGATCGCCGATTCGCAGTAGATGAGTCGGTCCGGGCTTTGGGTCTGCATGCGCCAGGCAAAATCGGCATCCCCGCCGGACACCCAATTCCCCTCGAAGAGGCCGAGCCGGTCGAAGACCGATTTTCGATACAACACATTGGCCGTCACCGCGTAAGGATGCACCCGGTGTGTGATGTGATCCTCTTGGGCGAGCACATCGAAGAGGTATTCCTGGATCGCGTTGATCGGCAGATGGTTGCCGATCTTGCCGGCTACGCCGCCCACCGTCTGATCACGGAAACAGGGCACTGCCTTGGCCAACCACTGCGGGTCCGCTACGCAGTCCGCATCCGTAAACGCCAGGATCTCACCGGCGGCTCGACGAATTCCGGCATTGCGGGCGGCGTAGGAACTTTGCTGCTCCGTTTCGGACAGATACGTCACCGCGAACGACCGGATGATGTCCGCTGTGCGATCGCGGGAGCGATTATCAACCGCCAGGACCTCGTACCGGTCTTTGGGATACTCCTGCGCCACCAACGAGGCCAGACAGGCCGGCAGTGTCATCTCCGCATTGAAAACCGGCACAATGATCGTGATGAAGGGATGTTCCATCGTGTCAATCGTTGAGCCACCAGGCCAAGCGTTCGGCAAATTCCTCTCCCGTCCAGTCCTCGACATGGACGCGCGGCAACCGAAAGCGTTCGGCTCCCGGTCCGACGACGCCGGGCGTCGTCGAGTAGGCACAGGAAAAACCGGCCTCTCGCACGATCCTCATCGTGTCCGGGGTATAGTCCGCCGGACCACCATAGGGAAACGCAAAACTCGTCACCGGCCGCCCCAGGATCTGCTCCAGCGCGCGCCGGCTCCCGGCAATCTCGCGTTGCGCCACATCGGACGGACAGGCCGAGAGCAGCGGATGGGTGACGGTATGGGCTCCGATCTCCACCAGCCCGCCGGCGCCGAGCGTGACCGTCTCATCCTTCGTCAGAGGACGCCATGTCGAGGGGATCTTGGCCGCCTCCGAGACCGCCGCCAAAAGTTGATCGAGAATCGACCGCCGCTCCGGTTCCGCCATGGGTCGGCACACCGCGTGGAGGTTCGCATAGATCTGATGGCGGAGGGTCGGCGCCTCTTCCCAGGCCTTCCAGCCGCGAAGTCGCCTGAGTTCCTCCTCGCCGTACCAGGCGGCGCCGTTCAGGTCCCATTGACCGCGATACGATGCGGTTTCAAGGCGCAAGGCGTGAGGAAGCCGGCCAGGATGGAGCAGCCGCTGCTCCAATTCATCCCACCAATAGCTGCGTTGCCCGAGATAACCGGTCGACACAAAGCAGGTCGCGGGCACTTCGTACTGCTCCAAGAGGGGTTTCGCGTCATACAGGTTGTCGGCATACCCGTCATCGAAGGTGACGGCCACCGAGGTGGCCGTGGTCGCTCCGGCATCCCATTGCACGGCGAAATCCAAAGCCTTGAGCGGAGAGGTGCGTACCCGCAGCACCGCCAGATGTTCGGCAAAATGCCTAGGGGTCACACAGAGTCCCCAGGGATCAGAGGAGACCTCGGCCACGCGGTGATACATGAGAATGAGTCCTCTCGACGTCCTCTCCCCGGCGGTCATACCGTCAAGTACCTCCCCTTGAGTCGCTCGTACAAACACTTGGCGGGGTACGAGGCATCCTTGCTTGCGTGCGCTCTCGTCCACATCGAATTCCAGAGATGGACCGCGTACACTCCTGGCATGAGATTCCATCGCAGTTTAAGCCTGGTACTCAGCCGATCACTGAGAATATCCTCCCAATCCCACCAGTTGATGGGGACAAAGGTCTTGGCGGGGACCACGAACTGGGCAAGCCCGAACTTGCTCACCGCCTCATTGATCATCGGGGGGCCCAGCTCCCACCATTCATAAGGTCCCGAGGCTTTTTCAAGGCTCGCTTCATACAGCATGCGCATAATGGCGGAGCCAGGCGGGGCCTTGATCACGCCGCCGCAGACCAATGCCGGTCCATATTTGGTGCTCTCATCGGTTCCCTCCTGCGTTCTCTCCATGGCAAACACATATTCCTGGGGAAAATCGAACGGTCTCAGGCAAATGGTATCGGCATCGGCCCAATATCCGCCTCTCTCCAGGAGAAGTTTGTATCGAAAAATGTCCGAAAAGTTAGCGAAGGAGTCCAATACCCGATCCTTGAACACCTGTGTGCGTGAGAGAATCTCATTGGCATCCTGCAAGACGACGCCCCTCGGCACCTGGATGTCTTCATACACATACAGATGGTAATCGTGTCCGTGATAGAGAAAAGACGAGAGCGAGAGCTGTTCCAACGTGGACAAACTCTTCCCAACCCATAATCCCTGAACGACTGCGCGCGCCCCCATGTGCCGACCCTCCTTCAGGAATTCGCCCGAGCCTCAGAACGCCGGCAGAAGTGACGGATCGCGGTCAGCACCCGGCTCCTGACGGCGACCATCGCGCGACGAGTCAGAGGGAGCACTCGCTCATACAGGAATCGAACTGAGCGGTGCATGACGGGATGGCGATAGGGCCGTAACTGTTTATTCAAGGCCCCCCACACCCTCGGATCGGCGACACCCTTTTGAGACAGGTAGCGCGACACCCACTCGAGAAAGACTTCACGCGGACGATTCGGCTTGATGGCATCCCAATACCCGGCTCGATTCGCGACGGAACAGCAACTCTGCTCATGTTGACGGTAGTACGCCCAGCACGTGGCTTGTACCAACGCCGGAGCTTCGACCGCCATCTTGATAAACATCACTTGATCCTCAAAGAGGTCTCGAAACGCATCCTCGAATCCTCCCACTCGAACCACGACATCCCGCCGCATCAGTGCCGTACTCGTGCAAGGAACCGTGCTTTCGTCCTCTAAATACACGGGGACCAGGACGGGAGGCTTGAGCACGGTATCGGTGAGCACCCCCAGCTCCGTGAATGAGTCCCGATGCTGATCTTCCGGCCTCCCGGTCCAGCTGTACCAATAGCGTGTCCTCCCATACACCATCCCGGCTTCCGGCTGTGCCTCCATCATCGCCACCTGTTATCGTCGCAATCCAGAAACGCGATGTATTTGCCCTTGGCAGCCTTGATCCCGAGGTTACGGGCGGCGCTCATGCCGAGATTCCAATGCCCCGGATGCTCGAGGTACGTGACCTTCCCGGCGTATCGCTCCGCATACTCCTTGGCAATCTCCGCACTCTGGTCAGTTGAGCCGTCGTCGACCAGCAGGAGTTCCCAGTTCCGATAGGTCTGGGCGAACACACTCTCGATGGCTTCGCGCATGAACGCCTCGCCATTCAGGAAAATGATGATGGCAGAAATCAGCGGCTGACTTTCCACTTGAGCTCCTTCTAGGCTGTTGCCGGGCCTTTCACCGCTCTGACGGCAATGATGAGATCATATTCCGGATCGCGCACATCGAGTTCGTCCTGCCGCACTTCTTCGACCACCATTCCCTGCAAGAACGCCGTGGCAGAAAAAACATTCCCATACGCGGTCACTTGCACGCAATCCGAACCGAAGATCTCACCGAACAGGCGTCGGGCCGAAGCCTGCGTAAAACTCCAATACCAGGACTCGGCCCATTGTCGATCTCCCAGCTGGGTGATGCCGGGAAAGGTGGCCAAAACCACCCCGCCGGGCTTGAGAATCCGACGAACCGTCCGGAGCGCAGCCCGCGTGTCGTAGATCAACTGAAGCGTCTGGGTAAGAATGAAACAATCGAACTGGTCCGACGGGATGAGATCCGCACAGGTCAAATCGGCAATAATCGTCGCCTCCGGATAACCATCCCGAACGGCCAACGCATCGTGCGAGGTCACGCGCGTGCCGCCGAATCGCCTGGTATAGGCCGTATCCTCGATCTCGATCGCGCACCCGCAAATCGCATCGGCATGTTCCTGCAGGAATTGTTCAATGTAGTACCGATCGATTGGCTTTCCTCTCTTCAATCCCCAGTAGCGCTCGACCGGTTTCACCCGCCGAAGGTCACCCCAGCGCACCTGCCCGGCCGGGATCGCAGCCCCTGTCCTGTCATGAACCCGAAAGGGTCTCAGCGCTTCTTCCAAGGCTCGGTGGACCGACTCGTCCCTGAACGCATGCTCGTTCACGTACGCCTCGAAGCGCTCCAGAAACCGCTGGCGCACGGCGTCATAGCGCCCTTCCCGTGCCACGACGGTCGAGCAGGAATCGGGATGCATGCGATATTTGTCCCAACACCGGCTCGACACCCAGACCGACGCGTGGAGATACACCTTGGTCAGAAAAAATTGGTCTTCGTAGAGTTGATACACGCCCCGAAAGTCCTCGACGAACCCGCCAACCTGCTCCCCCACATCTCGTCGAAGCAGAATGTCAGTGGGCGGACCGGGAGTCCCCTTGCCGAATGGATGAAGCAAGGGCAGCAGCATCGGCGGCAGATAGAGCTGCTCGACAGGAATACCGAAGTCCGGCACGTAATCACGGGCTCGGTCCTCCGGCTGCCCCGACCACCCCCACCAATACTCGGATGCTCCGTAGACCATCCCCACCCTGGGATTGGATTCGAGAATCGCCACTTGCTGCTCGAGCTTGGTGGAAAACCAGATGTCGTCGGCATCCAACGGCGCCACATAGGATCCGGACGAGTGCCGAATACCCGCGTTCCGACTCGCCGCCGTGCCACGATTCTGATGCCCTTCATGCTCCAGATAGAAAATCTTCCCCGGAAACCTTGCGGCAAGAGTGCGGGCCATCTCGGAACCGCCATCTGAGGAGCCGTCGTCAATCAACAGCAGCTCCCAGCGGTCATACGTCTGCAAGAGGACGCTCTCGATCGCTTCCCACAAGAACTTATTCGCGTTCAGGAAGGGCACGATGACCGAGACAATCGGACGTTTCCCGCTTTCGGCTGGCCTCTGGCCTGAGCGGATGAGGCGCCGCCTGCACGCGTCCATGATTCGTCCATGGAACCGCGGCTCGTGGACCGACACATCGAATTGTGCCCGCACCTTCTCGACCGCACGGCGGGCGAATGTCGCGCGCGCGGATTCGTCGCCGAGCATCCGCTCGATCGCATCAGCGAGCGCTTTCGGGTCGCGCTGACGAACGAGGATCCCGTCGGTCCCGTCGTCGATGACCTCCGTAATCGATCCGGCATCCGTCGCGACCACCGGTAGACCGGCGGCCATGGCCTCCAAGAGGGCGGTGGGGATGCCGTCCTTGTCCCCGGTGTCGGTCTCGATAAACGGAGCGACAAAGAGATGGGATCGACTGAAGAAGGCTCTGACTTCGTCTCCGGTTTTTCGCCCTTCACGATGAACGATCCCGCCCAGCCCTAATCGCGCAATGAGCCCGTCCAGATCGCCGGCATAGTCCCGGCTGACCGGATTGTCGTCCGCCGCTCCGAGGAGATGGAGTTCCACATGGCACCCACGCTGTTGCAAGGTCGCCATCGCCTCCACCAGATAGACCAGCCCTTTCTTCGGTTCGATGCGGCAGGCGCACACCAGACGGAATGGGGCCCCGCTCGGCGGGTCTGCTCTGACTATCGGCTCGAACCGCGCGGCATCGACGGCATTGGGTTTCACGAGGATCCGATTCGCATCGGCCCCCGGCGCCTGGCGCATCAGCTCATCCTTGATTCGGTGCGAGGTCGCCACCACGACCTCACACTGCTTGAGATGCAGCGGGACGACCTTCAGCTCATAGTCGCAGAGCACATGGTCCGCATAGCAGCTGACCCCTCTCGGGATGTTCAACAGGTACGACGCGACGAAGGTGAAGAACGTGCCTTCGTAGAAAAAGTACGAGTGGAGATAGTCTGGCCGATAGGCTTCGACCATTCGGGTGAAGGCAAAGGCTTGATCGAAATGTGTGTGGTTCCGGACCGCCTCGAGTGACACACCAGACTGCCGAGCCAGAAGTTCGGCCAAGAGGGCGACCTTCTCAGGCATGCGGGCCTCGTAGTATTCCCGCTCCTTCCGGCAGACCTCCGGATGCATGAACAACCGAAGTCGCGCCTTCCACACGCAAGAGAAGTCTGTCGGCAAATGCTCGCGCGGCGAGGGAGCGGAATAGAGAAAGCGGAGACGACCTCGTTGGCGGATCAGACAAGCCAGTTCCTGATACACAAAGGTCTGTGAATAGATCGGGAAGGCCCAGCAGGCCGTCGCCATGATCCGTGGCCCCACCCCGCGCTCGAACCACTCCGCCCAGAGACGCGCAGCCTCGAGTCGCCTCACTTGCCACATGTGGCATCCCCGGGCTCCCAACGCCACCACGTGATCGAGTAGGGCTGTCCACCGTTCGGAGACTGATTTCATCTCCACGTCCCTTCATGGCTGACTTTGTTTCCGCCGTGACATGTCGCCAGCATTCTCCGCCCCCATGCCACGATGGGATGAGCGGGCTCCACCGTGAAGGTCTCACTTGCGGCCCAGAAACAGTTTGAGAGGAGATTGGGATTGGAGTCCGGGTCGAACAGCGCCGCGCATACTTCATAGTCTCCAAGCGGAGTCGTCTCTTCGAGTCGGCGGTCCAACACAATCACCTTGATTGTTCCTCCCCGACCGCCCAACTGGAGCGACCTCCGGTAGGGCAGGGCATAGTCTTCGAAGGTCGGGAGGAAGCGCAGGGCGCCACCCGGGCTGCGCAGGCTGACGAAGAGATCCACGGCGAGCGGTTCCCCTCGCATGCGCAGCGTTACCGTTATTGTCAGCTTGCCGCCGACCCGCACGGAACGGCGATTCACCGAGAATTCGCTGCCATCCAATCGTTGCCTGATCTCCCGGTGAGGATCATGGGTCCCTGTCCGCTTGAACCGATGCGGCCCTTCCATCCGGTCAAACAGGTAGTGCAGATCATCGCCACGGAACATCGGGCATGACGTGGAACGACACGCCGCCGGGAGGTGCCCCTGACTCAATGACTCGCGGATCTCGTGCATGGCCGAGCCGTTCCAGATCTCCTGAAAGCTCTGCTCGTTCACGTTCCCCACCGTGGTGCTTGAGAAGCAGCAGAAGTTCACACTCCCGTCCGACTGGACGATCGGCTGGTACGCGAGCACTCGGGTGGAATGTTCGTCACTGATCATAGGATCACCTACGCCGCTTTCGACTCGACCAGACAGGCCGGCAACTCGATGTACAATCGATGCTCTTCCGCCAGCCGCCGGGCCTCCTCAATCTTCTGGTTGAACTCCTCGACGAAATGCCCCGCACACTCAGACCGGTAGTTGAACAGGGGGCCCGCCTTGGTCGGAATCTCCCAATCCAGTCCTGGATATTCGTGCAGTCGGTAGAACTTGACGGCGTGAACCGTCAAGTCATTCGCCAGGTGGACGAAGGCGGGGATCTCACCGACGTTGCTCTTCATGATCACGAATGAGAGGCTGAGCCATGTCCGGTCCCGACGAGGCTCGAAACGACCGATATACGTCCGGATGTTGCGAAGGATACGATCGAAATCGCTTCCCCGCATTCTTAGAAACGTCTCAGGTGTCGCGGCATCGAGAGAGAAGTTGATCGAGAGACGACCGGGATACCCCGCCAGGACATCCACATAATATCGTGGACCACACACCGATCCGTTCGTATTGATGAACAGGGACACCTGCGCCTCCCCGCACCTCCGCACAATGTCAAAGAATTCCGGATCCACCATGAACTCGCTGATCCCGTGGAACGACAGCGTCTCTGACCGGGGAATAAGCTGCAGCAGCCGTTGCCAGGTCTCCCCTTCGTTCTTCGTTCGAGGAATCTCGTTGCCGACGCGATGATCGGTGCAATAAACACACTGGAAGTTGCAGATGTTGGTTCTGGAGATTTGCAACGTGGGCGGAGTCGTCCGCACCGTGGATTGCCCGTTGGCAAATTCCCAGAGCGCTTGGTATCTATTGTTCTGATTCAGCCTCAACTCACTCATGAGATATGGGGCCTCCGACCCGCACATGCTCCCCATTCCAGCGCGCTGCGGGCAGCGCACGGCTTAGGTCCCCTCTGGAACCGTGGCACAGGCGAGCGGGGATGCATTCCGATTGTGTTCACCCGCAATCTGCGCCGCCACATCCTTCCATCGCGCCTGGTCGGGCATGGCAGACACCCGCTGCGCCATCCCGGCCAACATTCGACTCCGAGTCGCGGCATCCAGCATGCGCATCCGTTTCGCCTCCTCCACGACTCTGTCAGGACAGTCGAAGGGCGGCAGACCTGGAATGGGTGAGGCCAACAGGCCATCGCTCAACGGCGTGGAGGCACAAGGCTGAGGTTTCCAGGCCGCATCTCGGTTCTCAAGCTCCCCCTGAATGAGCGAGAGATAAAAATCGTACACCGGCAGGTTGCGGAAGGCCGGGAACTCCGAGCACAGCCTCCTTCGCTCCTCCAGGGTGAAGTCCAAGACATACCGCAGTTGATCGGTCGGAAGGGTATAGAGCGTGACATTCTCCGGATGGATGCAGGTACTGATGTGGAGATCCAATTCGTGACGTTCCGCGAAGCGGAAGACCTCCGGCAATTCGAACCAATTCTTTCGATGTTCCGTCACGTTGAGCACCAGAAACAGGCCCTTTCTCTTCCTCAGGTCGAGGAAGTACGCGACGGTCTCATTGAACACCTTGCTCCGCAACCCGTAGCGGATCTGTTCGTGCACTTCCGCGCTGACCGCATCCATCGAGATCGCGATACACGTGAAGTTCAACTTCTCGAGGAATTCTTTTGTCCGACGACTCAAGGATGTCGCATTGGTGTTCACGTAGATGGAACATTGCGCGCCTGTCTTCTCGATCAATTCAAAAATACGGACGTGCTCACGCACGAGAAATGGCTCACCGCCGTAGAACTCCACATGTTCCAAGTGCGGAAGGATCTCTTCCAGGTCTTCAAAAAACCGCTTTCCATAATGCGGCTCGACCGGCGGGAGTTTCTCGAATTCCCGGCGGATGCGCGAGCTGGTCTGGCCGTTGCACATGATGCAGGCCAGATTACATGTATTACTCATGCGAAAAATCA
>SWDL01000472.1 GCA_005116795.1 Nitrospira sp.
TCGAGTGGCGCGACGCCGGGTGTTCGATGTGCCTGGCGATGAACCCGGACGTCCTGCAACCGGGTGAGCGTGCCGCCTCGACCAGCAACCGCAACTTCGAAGGGCGGCAGGGGAAAGACGGCCGGACGCACTTGGTGTCTCCCATCATGGCCGTCGCCGCCGCCGTCGAAGGACATTTCGTGGACGTGAGGAATTGGTCATAAGAATCTGATGACCTGTTGAGTTGTCGATCTGTCGATTGAGTACGAGCCCCTTCAAACAATCAACACATCATCAGATCAACCGATCAATAAATTTGCTATGCAGCCCTTCACCAGCCTCACCGGACTCGTGGCCCCACTGGATCGGATCAATGTGGACACCGACCAGATCATTCCAAAGCAATTTCTCAAAACCATCAAGCGAACGGGACTGCGCGAGGGGCTATTCCTCGATTGGCGTCTCCGACGGGATGGGACGCCGGACCCCGATTTTTTCATGAATCAGCCGCGCTATCGGGAGGCCGTCATTCTCTTGACCCGCGACAACTTCGGGTGCGGCTCGTCACGCGAGCACGCCCCGTGGGCACTGCTGGATCAAGGGTTTCGTTGCGTGATCGCCCCGAGCTTCGCCGACATCTTTTACAACAATTGTTTTCAGAACGGCATTCTGCCGGTGGTGCTGAAGAGTGAGGATGTTCACGCTCTGTTCCACGTGGTGGGAGAAACGCCGGGTGATTGCCTCACGGTGGATCTGGCCGCCCAGACCGTGACCACGCCAGACGGAACGACCTATCGATTCACCGTGGATCCGTTCAAGAAGGACTGCTTGCTCAAGGGCCTGGACGCCATCGGTCTGAGCCTCACGCATGAGGCGGCCATCAGCGCTTACGAGCAGACACGCCGGGCCGAGGCCCCCTGGCTGTTCATGGATCGGACCGCGAGAGGGTAGCTGGCGGCTCACGGATCGACTCAAACGGGAGGCTTCTTTCTTATGGGGAAAATCTTAGCGGGATTATTCGGTATCCCTCTCGCCATCGGGGGGCTCTATCTGGCCGTTGTATTGAACTACGGCTATTCGGAAGGCGATCGCGCGGGCTATCTGCAGAAACTCTCAGAGAAGGGATGGCTGTGCAAGACGCACGAAGGCGAACTGGCGATGACCACGGTGCCAGGGCTCGCGCCTGAGATATGGCCTTTCACGGTTTGGAGCAGCGCGGTGGCATCACAGGTCACCCCGATGCTCGGCAAGAAAGTCATCCTGCACTATAAGGAGCATCGGGGGATTCCCAGCACCTGTTTCGGTGACACCGCCTACTTCGTCGACCGCATCGAACTCGCCAAGGACTAGGCTGAGGACGGGCGAAGGCAAAGAGTCGCGTCCGTTCTTACCCCTCATCTTCCCAGTACCCGCCGTGTCTCCCGGCGATGTCGGTCAATCTCTTCACCAGTTCAAGGCGCATGATGTACTCGGCCTGCTTGTCGCCGAGCTGCCGTTCCACACGGAGACGGATCGGGGCGCGCCGTGAGGCACCGGCAAGGGCCCCTCGTATATATCCCCCCCTTTGCAGACAAGGAACCCCGCTGGATTAGAGGGATTTAATGAGGGCCTAATGGCCGGTTCATCTCCCAGCGTTATCGTAGAGACCGTCAGCAATCAACATCACGTAGAGGGATGGGGTGTCACAGAAAGGAGCACACGATGGAGTGTCGGAAATGCAACGGGTTCATGGTGCAAGAATGGTGCGGCGAGCTTCACGTGGAAGATTACATCTGGCGCTGCGTGAACTGCGGACATCTGCTCTTCCCGGCCTTGAAGCCGCAGCGAGATGCCATCAAGGCGCTGTTGGAAATGGATG
>SWDL01000473.1 GCA_005116795.1 Nitrospira sp.
CGTGTGGTTCGTCGGCCAGGTCCTGCCGCGCCTGCGCGCGCGCTTTCCGAACGTGCGCTTCACGATCATCGGCGCCGATCCGAGCCCCGAGGTGCTCGCGCTCGCCAGCCACCCGACCTTCAATCCCAACTTCCTGTCGCGCGACATGACGGCCAAGCAGTGGTCGGAGATTGTGCAGGATGAGGGGCGGCCGCTCACCAATCGTGCGACACAGGGGCAATATCCGCCGGGATCCACGTTCAAGATCATCATGGCGACCGCGGCCCTGGAAACCCAGACCGTCACGCCGGACACGCGGATCCACTGTAACGGCGGCTATCCCTTCGGAAAGCGGGTCTTCCACGATTGGAAGAAGGGCGGACACGGGGCGATGGACATCACCGCCGCCATGGTCAATTCGTGCGACGTCTTCTTCTATACGATCGGGCAGCGGATGGGGATCGAGACCATCGCCTCCTATGCGGAGCAGTTTAAGCTCGGGCAGCCGACGGGCATTGAATTACCCTCCGAGCGGGGCGGCATCGTGCCGTCTCCGGCCTGGAAGGAAAAGGCCCGCAACGAGCCCTGGTTTCCCGGCGAAACGATTTCGGCGGCGATCGGTCAAGGCTATGTCAACGTGACGCCGATGCAGATGACCCAAGTCATCGCCACGGTGGCGAACGGCGGCGACATCCTGCGCCCACGGTTGGTGCATGCGGTGATGGAGCGGGCCACGGGGCGCCTCCAAGAACAGCCGAGCGTGGCGCGCGGGCGCCTGTCGGTCAAGCCGCACAACCTAGCGCTCATTCGCGACTCGCTCGCCGGGGTGGTGAGCCACGGGACGGCCACCAAAGCCAAATCCACCCTCGTGTCGATTGCGGGCAAGACGGGCACGGCGCAGGTGGCGGCGCTGCGCTCCGGCCCCGAGAAGGATATTCCCAAGAAGCTACGGGATCATGCCTGGTTTGTCTCGTACGCTCCGGTGGAGAACCCCAGGATCGCGGTCGCCGTCCTCGTCGAACACATGGGACACGGGGGATCGGCCGCAGCGCCGCTGGCTAAACAGGTGATTGAAGCGTATATCAAGTACGCAGGGGAGGAGCCGGAGACGCCGGGTCCTCCGGAAGCCTCCGTCTCAAGATCCTTGCAGGTGGCCTCGCGTGGGAGCCACGGACGTGATTGATCGGATGATGGATAACCGCAGGCCCGATCGCTTTGAGTGGCGGTTTCTCGGCCTCATTGCGGCAATCCTGGCTATGGGGGTGCTGACCATCTATAGTGTGTCGTACGAGCAGCGGACCAGCGGGATGCCGCTGTACGCCAAACAGGTGGTGTGGGTGATCCTCGGCGCCGTCGCGTTCTTCGGGGTGATGGCGGTGGACTATCACAAGATCGCCCGCGTGGCGTACCCTATCTATGGCATCATGCTGCTGCTCCTGCTCTTCGTGCTGCTCGGCGGAAAAACGAGTAAAGGGGCTCAGCGTTGGATTCCGCTCGGTCCGTTTGCTTTTCAGCCGTCCGAGTTCGCCAAGCTGGCGCTGGTGCTGGCCTTGGCGTCTTACTATTCGAGGGCGCCGCGTACTGGATGGCTGCAGCGCGTGGTGATCCCCCTGTTGATCACCATGCCGGGGTTGTTGTTGATCGTGAAGCAGCCGGATCTCGGGAGCGGCCTGAGTTTTCTGGCCGTGTTTGTGGCAATGACGCTGATCGTCGGGATGCGTTCCCGCGCCCTGGGCATTCTGCTGCTGTTCGCGGTGATGCTGTTTCCGTTTGCCTGGGAAATGATGTGGGGCTCGCTGCACGACTATCAGCGGGAACGGATTATGACCTTCGTGGATCCCTCCTACGACACCGGAGGGAAGGGCTATCACGGCCTGCAGTCCCGCATTGCCATCGGCTCGGGCGAATTGACGGGGAAAGGACTCTATGGAGGGACCCAGAGTCAGTTGAAGTTTCTCCCGGAAGGACATACTGATTTCGTCTTCGCGGTCTTTTCCGAGGAATGGGGCTTTATCGGGGCCATGGTCTTGCTCAGCTTGTTCGGCGCCCTGCTGTGGCTCTCCCTCGAAATAGCGGTCAAAGCCAAGGATACGCTGGGGGCGCTCTTGGCGGGCGGGATCATTTCCTTGCTGGCCTTCTGTATCCTGGTCAATGTCGGGATGACGGCCGGGTTGTTCCCTATCGTGGGGATTCCCCTGCCCCTGATGAGTTATGGCGGCAGCGCCACGGTGGCCACGTTGGCCGCGTTGGGGCTGCTCTTGAACATTAAGCGACGTCGGTTGACGTTGTTCTACTAATTGAAGTGCGGAGTGTGCCGTCTTCAGTCGAGGCATGAGTTGAGAGAAGCGACGTCATCGTCGACTTCCTCGAATGCGTCCCCACGCTGAACACCGAGCACGCTTCGCCTTCCAGCATTGAGGAGTTTGTATGGGAACTGAGATTGCGATTAATGTCACGCGGGAAGGAACCCGCGTCGCCGTGTTGGAGGGTGGCACCCTGTCGGAGCTGTACCTGGACCGGCAGAGCAAGAAGGATTTTGTGGGGAACATCTACAACGGCCGAGTGGCCAAGGTGTTGCCGGGCATGCAGGCGGCGTTTATCGATATCGGGCTGGAGAAGGCGGCATTCCTGCACGTGTCGGATCTCTCGACGGATACGGAGCCCGGCGATTCGCTCATGGATTCGGAGACCGAGGAAGACGAGCATGCTCCGGAGATGCCGCGTCCCCGCCGGCAGAACGCCCGGCCGATTGAAGAACTGTTGCAGGCCGGACAGGACCTGATGGTGCAGATTTCGAAAGGGCCGATCGGGACGAAAGGCCCCCGGGTGACGAATTATATTTCGCTTCCGGGTCGGTACCTGGTCTTCATGCCGAATGTCGAACACATCGGCGTCTCCCGGCGGATTCCTAAGGATGAAGAGCGGGCCCGCCTCAAGGAGATCATGAAGCGCGTCCGCCAGCCGGGCTGCGGGTACATTGTCAGGACCGTCAGCGAGGGGGTCAAGGAAGATGAGCTGCGGGCGGACGTGGAGTTTCTTTCCCTGGCCTGGCATGACGCGTTGAAGCACCGCGAGCAACGGCCCGCGCCCAATCTCCTTCACAGCGATCTGACCTTGACGGTGCGCGTCGTGCGGGATCTGTTCAGCAAGAAGGTCGACCGGCTCCTCATCGATTCGCGCAACGAGTATGAGGCCGTCAAGGATCTGGTGCTGCGCTACATGCCCGATCTGGCTTCCCGCGTCCATTTCTACAGTAAGGAAGAACCCCTGTTCGATCACCTGGGCGTGGAGCACGAGATCGGCCGGGCCATGAGCCGAAAGGTGTGGTTGAAGTCCGGCGGGTACATCGTCGTCGATCACACGGAAGCGATGACCGTCATCGACGTCAACACGGGCCGGTTCGTCGGGAAGCGGGATCAGGAAGAAACCATTCTCAAGAACAACCTCGAAGCCGTGCGTGAAAATCATCATCGATTTCATCGACATGGAGAGGGAGAAGAATCGTGATCGGGTCTACCAGGCCTTGGTCGATGCCATGGTCAACGACAAGGCGAAATCGAGGATCTCCCGCGTGTCCGATCTCGGCCTGATCGAACTCTCCCGTGAACGGGTCCGCGAGGATCTGCTTCGGACCCTCTCTGAACCTTGCCGATACTGCGAGGGGCGGGGCTATACCAAGTCCCCCTCCACCGTCGCCCACGAGATCTTCCGTGAGCTGCGGCGCCTCGGCACGACGCCCGACGAGCGCAAGATCGTCATCGGCGTCCATCCCAGCGTGGCCGGGGTGCTGCAGGAAGAGGAGGTGCAAGGGGTCGGAGAACTGGAGCGGGAGTGTGAGGCCAAGCTCATCATCAAGGCTGACCCGACACTCCATCTGGAACAGTACGACATCGTCATGTTGTGACCGGTCCAGCGCTGCGTTCTTGGCTGAAGTTGCGTGCCGTCCCTGGGTTGGGGGATGTCTCGGTGCGGCGGCTGGTTCAGGCCTTCGGGTCCCCCGATGCCGTCTTCCAGGCGGCCACCGGCGATCTGATGGCGCGGGGTGGGCTCACCCGGGAGCAGGCTGATGCTCTGCATCGGCCGCCGGATACCGAGACGACCCGCGCGATCGACGCCGAGTTACGTGCGTTGGAGCGCCGCCGCGCGTCGGTGATCACCTGCCTGGACGAGCGCTATCCCGCCCGCTTGCTGACCATCCCGGACCCGCCCCCGCTGCTCTACCTCAGTGGTGAGCTGACAGACGCAGATCGATTCGCCGTGGCCGTCGTCGGATCACGGCATGCCTCGCCGGCCGGGCGCGCCATCACCGAACGGTTGAGTCGGGAACTGGCGGCGATCGGGTTGACGATCATCAGCGGGCTCGCCCGGGGAGTGGATGCCGCGGCGCATCGAGGCGCGCTCGCCGGACCGGGGCGCACGATCGCGGTGCTGGGGTGCGGCATCGACCAGACCTATCCGCGGGAACATCAGACGCTGCGGGATGCGATCGAGGGGGCCGGCGCCGTCATGACCGAATGCCCCGTGGGCGCGCCGCCCCATCCGCACCATTTTCCCAAACGGAACCGCATCATCAGCGGCTTGAGCTTGGGGGTGCTGGTCACGGAAGCGGCGACGCAGAGCGGCTCGTTGATCACGGCGCGCCTGGCTGCGGAGCAGGGGCGTGAGGTCTTTGCCGTCCCCGGTCCCATCACGTCGGAGCACAGTCGCGGGCCGCACGGGTTGATCCGGCAGGGGGCCAAATTGGTCGAGGGTCTCGACGACATTCTCGAGGAGTTGTTGCCGCAGTTGGATGACGCCCTGCGTGCTCGGCTCAAGAATCGAGGTCCCCAGCCGATAGAATCCCAGAGGGCGATGGGTTCCCATGAAGCGACGCTCCATGCGCTGCTGTCGTTTGAGCCGATGCACATCGACGACCTCATCAGGCGCACCGGCTTGCCGGCCTCCGATGTCAGTGCGGCGATGGTGACGTTGGAGCTGCAGGGCCTTGTGAAACCGCTGCCCGGACAGCACT